>JAJFIE010000535.1 GCA_021775275.1 Rhodospirillales bacterium
GGCCAAGACATATTGCAAGACGCAACAAAAAACCCCACCGAAGTGGGGATTGATGAATAGCCAGGACCGTCTATGTAGCCATGGATATTGAGCGTGCTTGATGCTTAGTCTTTGCTGGCGCCAAAAACATCACCAGCATCGTCAAAAGCTGCGGCATCGTCTTCAAACTGAATGGCCGAAGACATGCCAGCATCGGGTGCAACGCTGACATCGACGAGAACCTCGCCACTGGTTTCCTGCTGAATAGCCAACAGGTCCAGTTCATCTTCATCGGGCTCATCAACCTCGACGTACTGCTGTAGGCTCTTGATAACGTTTTCTTCCAATTCGTCGATATCAACGGTTTGCTCTGCAAGTTCCCGTAAGGCGACAACTGGATTCTTGTCATCGTCGCGCTCAACGGTCAGGGCAGCGCCCGCCGATATATTGCGTCCGCGCTGGGCGGCAAGCAGAACCAGCTTAAAACGGTTTGGAATTTTTTCGATACAATCTTCAACGGTAACGCGGGCCATCTGGGAAACTCCACGGGCGTTTGGTCACTGGGACTTGGAAAGCGCGGAGAATATAGTAAGCCGCCCGGAAATGGCAAGCACCAGTTGTATCAAGTCAGCTGGAGGCGGTATTTTCGTCCCATTCCGTTCCAAACAGGCCATCGGCGTCTGGCATAGTGTCGAAAGACTGATCGGTGGGCAAAGCCTGAACCATGGCGTCAATAGTGGTATGCAGGGCCGGGTGACGCCAGTCGGGGGCCAGATCGCGTAACGGATAAAGCACAAATGCACGCTCATGCATGCGTGGATGGGGGACGTTCAGTCCGTCTTTGTTTAAAATCTGGTCATTGAAGGCGATGATATCCAGATCCAGGGTGCGCGAGGCATTGGCAATGGAACGAACGCGTCCGAAGGCGGCTTCCACAGTCAACAACACATCAAGAAGCCCGTCGGCATCCAGATCTGTTGTGATCGAGGCTGCCCCGTTGACATACCAGGGCTGTTCGTCTCCGCGTTGCCCGTTTGAGAGAACCGGCGCCGTACGGTACCACGTGGCGCGTTCCATTACGTGAACACCGCGGTCTTCCAGTATTGCCAGTGCCGCACCACATGTCCGTCGGGGCGCACCGTAGTCCGGGTGGGGCAGGTTCGCGCCAATACCGATCACAATCATCGTCGAACTTGTCCTTGCAGGGTGGAAATCGAACCACTACGTATGAGTCATTGATACTCGTGCTGGCGGTAGCGCGTTTTTGGCATTTTTCCAATGATATTTTTTCGCCAGTTCTATTTTACAACCAAATAATTAAAGCAAATTGATCGTTGAGAGGCAGTATTATGGAATTTCGCGATGACGAGCGGGTAGGTCTGTTCATCGATGGATCAAACCTTTACGCAGCGGCGCGCGCACTAGATTTCGATATTGATTACAAGAAATTATTAAAAGTTTTTTCCACCCGCGGACGACTGGTACGGGCGCTCTATTATACCGCGTTGATCGAAGATCAGGAGTACTCCCCTATTCGCCCCCTTGTGGATTGGCTGGATTACAACGGCTATACCATGGTGACGAAACCCACCAAGGAATTCACGGATTCTACTGGGCGGCGCAAGATCAAGGGCAACATGGATATCGAGCTTGCCGTCGATATCATGGAAATGGCGGAACATCTGGACCATGTGGTAATCTTTTCCGGTGACGGCGATTTCCGCCGCCTTGTGGAAGCGGTTCAGCGAAAAGGTGTGCGTGTCACCATTGTCAGCACGGTCAAGTCGCAACCGCCCATGGTCGCCGATGAATTACGTCGCCAGGCAGATTTCTTTATAGAAATGAACGATTTACGCGGTGAAATCGCCCGATCGGGTGGTGGTCACAGCCCTATGACACCTGATCGCGATGATAATATTGACGATGATGATTACGTGGAAATGGCCTGAATTTCATTGATGCGCCATGACTGAACCACTCGCGTCATCGACCTCTAACGCTCACGAACCGCCCCGTGATTGCGTTGCGTGTCCGCGTTTGGCGGAATTCCGCACTAGCAATCAGGCTGCCTATCCAACTTATTTTAACGCACCCGTTCCGGCATTCGGCGCACTGGATGCCTCCGTGCGCCTGTTGATTGTCGGACTTGCGCCGGGGCTGAAGGGGGCAAATCAAACCGGGCGTCCGTTTACCGGTGATTATGCCGGCGACCTGCTGTATGCAACATTGTTGCGTTTCGGCCTTGCCAGGGGGCGCTATGACAAGATCGCCAATGATGGTCTTGCGCTGGTAGGATGCCGCATCACCAATGCAGTGCGTTGTGTTCCGCCGGAAAACAAGCCGACCGGGGACGAGGTACGGAGCTGTGCCGGTTTTCTGCGATCAGAGCTGGCCGCATTGCCGAAGGTGCAGTGCATTCTGGCGCTGGGCGCTTTATCGCACGGCGCCATTCTGACAGTATTGGGAGAGAAAAAGAGCGCCTATCGCTTCGCCCATTGCGCACAACACCAACTGGCCAACGGGCTCATTCTCGCCGATAGTTATCATTGCTCGCGCTACAACACCAACACAGGACGGCTGACTGAGGCCATGTTCGCACAAGTGTTCGAGGGGCTGCTGCCCCTCATACGCCCCTGATTGACCGGGTGCGATGTTCCGTCAGGTCTCGGTACTTGGGTCCAGCATCCGGTGAAGATGGACAATGACGTACTTCATGTGTGCATTGTCCACGTGGCCCTGGCTGGCGGCGCGCCAAGCGTCAAGGGCGGTCGCGTGGTCGGGATAAATACCGACGATATCCAGACCTTCGGTGTCGTGAAAATCCATGGTCTGGGGGTCTTCC
>JAJFIE010000536.1 GCA_021775275.1 Rhodospirillales bacterium
TCCCCTGAGCACCACCCAGGCGTCTCTGTTCACCAGTTCCGTGCAGGCTGGCTTCGTGGTGGGGACGCTGATCAGCGCGCTGCTCTCTCTGGCGGACCGGCTGGAGCCTCGGCGCTTTTTTATGGTATCCGCACTGCTGGCGTCGGTGGCCAACGCCCTGATTTTGGTGTTCGATCCGGGCGCCGCGCCGGTCTATGTCCTGCGCTTTATCACCGGCATGTGCATGGCCGGGATCTACCCCGTGGGCATGAAGATGGCCGCCACCTGGGCCAAGGGGGATTTGGGCCTGTTGGTCGCCATTCTGGTCGGCGCGTTAACGCTGGGCTCGGCCTCGCCGCATCTGTTTAACGCTTTTGGCGGCGTGGACTGGCGCTTCACAATTGGCGCGACCTCCATGGTCGCGCTGGTCGCCGCGCTGGGGATCAATCTCTTCAAATCAGGATCGAAACAGGTCAAATCACCGCCGCTGGATCTGCATCACCTGACCCGGGCCTTTCGCACGCCGTCGCTGCGTCTGGCGAATTTCGGTTATCTGGGGCACATGTGGGAATTGTACGCCATGTGGGCCTGGATCGGCGTGTTTCTGGATGCGAGTTTCCGCCTGAACTCTGGCGGTATGGATTTTGGCGGAACTGAGCCCGCTGTACTGGCCCGGACGGCGACATTTGTGGTCATGGGTGTGGGCGGGGTGATCGGTTGTGTGGCGGGCGGCTGGCTGGCTGATCGCTATGGCCGCACCCGGCTGACCATGGCGGCCATGGCGGCGAGTGGCGCCTGTGCGGTCATCGTCGGATCATTGTTTGGCGCGCACCCCATATTGCTTACCGCCGTATGTCTGATCTGGGGCATCACCGTGATTGCGGACTCGGCCCAGTTTTCCGCCAGCGTGACGGAGCTTTCGGAGCCTGAACTGATCGGCACCATGCTGACGGTGCAGACCTGCGCCGGATTCCTGCTGACCCTGATCACCATTCACCTGATGCCCCTGCTGGTCGCGGCGGCGGGATGGCCTGTGGCGTTTGCGACGCTGGCCATCGGTCCGGCGTTTGGTGTCTGGGCCATGGGAAAATTACGAAAACACCCGGATGCGGCGCGTCTTGCCGGGGGTCGGGGGTGAGGCCGTCAATAACCGGGCTGGTCAGCCGACTTCAAAATCGGTGGAATCCAGGTCGACGCCGCTGGTGTTGCCGACCAGGCTGAACCCGCCCGCCGCCGAGCCGTTGTTGTCGAAATACAGATCGTCGTTTCCGTCCTGAATGAAATTGGCGCTGGCGTTGTTGGCGTTGGTGCCATCATAGGTGCCGGCGATGATATCGAAGGTAACACTGCCGCCATTCAGGGAATTGATATCGATTTTTACCTTGTCCGCCCCTTTGGTAAAGTCCGTGATGGTCGCTGTGCCTGAAGATTCGCTGAAGAAGAACGTATCCGCCCCGGTGCCGCCGCTCAGGATATCCGTCCCCGGTCCGGACTCCAGGAAATCATCGCCGTCACCGCCAATAAGGGTGTCGTTGCCGGCGCCACCAATGAGCGTGTCATTGCCCGCGCCGCCAGTCAGGTTATCGTCGCCGAGGCCGCCGACCAGTTTGTCATTTCCGGCGGCGCCATCAATGATATCGGCTGCGGTACTGCCGAAATAGAAATCGTCGCCCGTGGTCCCGGTTTCATTGAGGGCCACCGTGCTGCCGATCCTGAACAATGCTGTTCTGACCCCGAAATCGGAGGCGCCATCCCCATCGGTCGATTGCCAGGTTACGACGAAACTGCCGTCCGGCAGCGGCGTGATCGCCGGGTTGGTTTCCTGCCCGGAGACTATCGTGTTAATCAGGAATTCCGATCCGATCACGTTGCCGCTGGCGTCATACCTTTGCCCATAAATGCCGTCCGTCCCGGCGGAATCCTGCCCCAGTGATTCCCAGACCACGACGAACCCGCCGTCCACCAGCCCGGTGACCTCCGGGAACTCCTGATTACTGGCGGTCGTGGTGTTAACCAGAAATTCGCTGCCCGCAGCCGTCCCGGAGGAGTCATAACGCTGCCCGTAGATATCGTAGGTTCCCCCGTGATCCGACGCCCAGACGGTCACGAATCCGCCGTCGGTCAGGCCAGAGGCGACGGCGTCGATCTGCGAGCCCGTCGTGGTTGTGCTGGTGATGAATTCAGCGCCGAGAGCGGTCCCGGTATCATCATAGATTTTGGCATGGACATCATCGGTGGTGCCATTCCCTTCCGACCAGGCGACGACGAAACCGCCTCCCGACAGCGCCGTGACATGCGGGTCCGGTTGCACCGGGGAGGCGGCGGCGACCGTGTTCACGGTGAACTCAGCGCTAACCGCCGTACCCGTGCTGTCAAACACCCTGGCGAAGACATCGAAATTCGCACTGTTCGGACCAATCCACGTCACCACGTAACCGCCGTTGACGAGTCCCGTCACGGACGCGTTGATCTGCGCCCCCGTGGTCGTGGTGTTGACAACGGTTTCCGGCCCTTTCATATCGCTGGTCTTGGAGAAACGCTGCATGTAGATGTCGTTGTCGCCGCTGTGGTCCGACTGCCAAACCACGACATAGTCGTCGCTCCCGATCGTGGCGACGGTGTTCGCCGATCCCACTGTCGACTGAACCCCCGTGCTGGTGGTATTAACGGTGGATTCCGTTTCAATCGGCGAGCCTGAAAAATCGAACCGTTGGGCGACAATATCGCCTGTGCCGCCCTCATTGAAAACGACAACGTATGAGCCGTCGCTAAATGGCGTAATGGACGGTTTATCCTGAGTTCCGGTTGTCGTCGTGTTGACGGGACCTTCAACGCCGTCCGTCGTCGTCACCGCGCGCACTGTCACATTGACGGTCGCGGTTGAAGTGTTTCCTGCCTCGTCTGTGACCTGAAAACCGAAGCTGTCCGTGCCGGTAAAACCGATAGTGGGGACATAGGTATAGCCGCCCGTCGCGGTCACCGTCGCAGCGCCATTGGCGGCGGCGCTGGTCAATGCGTAACTTAACTGCGCTGCGCTGCTGTCGCCGTCCGTTGCCCTGAGGGTATGGCTTTCACTAAGACCTTCCTGTGTGAACAGAACACCGGAAATCGCCGATGGCGGCAACTTGGGGATGACCGTCACCGTGGCTTCAACCGTATTTGGCTCATCCTGAGGCGGTGGTGGCGGAGGTGGAGCGAGAGATGTGGAAAATGCTGTCTCTGCCGTCGTACTTTGCTGTGCTTGTGTTGCGTCCGCCAGCGCCGAGGTATCATCCGCCCCGGTCGATGGGGATAACTGGGTTTGTGCAGTGGTGACCGAACTGAAACTGTCACCGGAGGTGTCGCCGCTAAACAGATTGTCACTTCCGCTATCGAAGGATGATTGCATAGACTCAGATGTCGTCGCCGGATCGCTCAGTGAGGCTTCGGTCACCGTCACATCATCAGCGGCGGTTTCCGTTCCGACAACGGATGTTCCTGCATCAATGGCGGCCTGTGTGGCCTCTTCAACGCTGGCGCCGTCTGCTATGGCTTCGTTAAAGGCGGCTTCCGCTGCGGCAATGGCGTCTTCGTCGCCATCGAAGGCGCCGGCCTCGTTTGCTGCCTGGGCGAAGGCCGACTCTTCGTCTGTTGTTGCGTCGTCATCCGCCGTCCCGTCTGCCGCGACCTGATCGTCGGTTGTTCCATCATCGACCGCCTCGCCATCGACTACTTCACCGTCAATGACGTCGTCATCAACAATCTCCTCGTCGATAATCTCTTCTTCGATAACGTCTTCCTCAACCACCGCATCTTCGTCGGTTGTCTCTTCGCCGTCAGCCTCGGCGTCGGTTGTTTCGTCCTGCTGGGTTTGGTCATCCTGTGGTGGCGGGTTTTCCCCCGGTCGCGGCGGCGGGGGAGGCGGTGGCGGGTCGCCCGGACGCCAGCCTTCGGGCATGGCGTTCATGGCCGAGCCATACCGCGCGATAACAGCGTCAGGCGGTAAAACGCGGGGCGGTGGCGGCGGGTCAAAGAAGCTGCGTAATTCGACCGTATCACCCGCACGGTTCAGGGTCTGGGTGCCGCCGGCGTTCTGGATGGTGACTTCGCCGATGGTTCCGTCGCGCTCGGCCACCAGCGAAATAGCGTTTTCCTGCCCTTCCGGCGCAACGCTTCCGACGACCTGTGTTCCGCGAATACCGATCACACCGACCGGGGTCCTGATAAGGACGGCCTCGGGGTCTGTCTTGGCAATCGCGCCACTGACGAACGAGAAAATACCTTCGGTAATGTTAAGGGCGATATTCCCCGATTGACCGGCCGGGTCGTATATCAATTCATCAATGGTCATTTGTGCATCAGGGCCGATGGAGAGGATGCTCTCATCCTCGAACACGATAGCCAGATCGCCACCCGCACCTGTTTCAATGACATCATTGGAAAAAACCGCTTCGCCGCGCGACAGGGTTTTTCTTTCGCCACTAATATGGGTGACCGTCACCTGACCATTGAGGGATTCCGCGTGTCCGATACGTACCGGAACGTCATCTGTTGCCTGTGCAATCTGCACATCATCCTGCGGGGCAGGCGCCGCTGGAACTGTACTCTCTGACGGATAAGAAGTATCCGGCATGATCGTCTTCTCCAAAACCTGGTTCTGACCCTGCCTTCAACAGCGCTTCATGCGGTTTATGACATCATGTTTTGAATGGCAGCCGCTTATTGCCCTATTGTGTATAGGCAACAGGGTTTATTATTTATTAACGCAAACATAGCACGACTGGTTCTCCGGGGAAACCTGATGCGCGCTGTCGTATCGGTATTCCTGTTTGTTTGTCGAATGGTTCCGGGCAAGACGCAATGGCGAAGCATGACAAGAATGTATGGCTGAAAGCTGCGGCGCGACCATTGAGGCCGCTGATCGTGGAGATCTTCGCCGCGTCGCTGTTCGTCAATCTGCTTGCCCTGGCGACGCCGATTTTCGTGCTACAGGTCTATGACCGCGTCGTCGCCCAGTCGGGACTGACGACCCTGCAAGGACTTGTCATCGGTATGGCGCTGGTGATTTTTTTCGACTTCGCCATCCGCCAGGCGCGAAGCGGTTTGCTGCGCGAAGCCGCCATGAAGCTGGATATGGCCATCGGCGGCGGCATTTTCGACAAAATCATGTGTCTTCCCCTGCGTAAACTGGAACAGCGATCGGCGGCCTACTGGCAGGCCCTGTTTCATGATGTGGACACGGTGCGCAGCACCCTGTCGGGCGCGGCGGCCGTTGTCGCCGCCGACCTGCCTTTCGCCATTCTGGGACTGGTGCTCATCGCCCTGATCGCAGCCCCCGTCAGCTGGGTCATCGCCATCGCGATCCCGCTGTTTCTGGTGCTTGCGTGGCGCGCCGGATCAACCAACAGCGCCGCCGAACAATCCGAACGCCGCGCCGCCCTGCGACGGGACTCTCTGGTCGCGGAAATGATCGGCGCACGGACCACGGTCAAAGCCGTTGGCGGGCGGGGGTTCCTGCGCACGTTGTGGGAAAAGCGCCATGCCGAGACCCTGAGCCGGAGTATTGACCGTGGCGCCAGGGCTGACCGGCACCATAGCCTCGGCCACGCGCTGCACATTACGACCATTGTCGCCATGACCGCCGTCGGGGCCATTGGCATCCTGGAACAGCAACTGACCATCGGCGCCCTGGTTGCAGCCAATATGCTGGCCGCCCGGGTGATCGGGCCGCTCAATCAACTGGTTCAGCATTTCCGCACCTACAGCGCGTTTCGCCAGTCCATTGCCCGACTGAATCAGGTCTTTTCCATGACCGAGGATATTCAGGAACGGTCGGTCACGCTTGAGCGGCCAAGCGGCAAACTGGTCATCGAGCAAGCGATCTTTCGCTATGACAAGGACGATCAGAACAACGCTATCGAGGGTGTGGGGTGTGGTTTCGGGCCCGGCGGGTTGCATGCGCTGGTCGGCCCAAACGGGTGTGGCAAGAG
>JAJFIE010000537.1 GCA_021775275.1 Rhodospirillales bacterium
GTCTATTGAATCAACATCTCGCGAAACAGCACATCTTTAACCCGGACCGGTGCGGCGGCCGCACTGACCCTGGTCAACAATTCTTCCCGAAGCCTGTACATTCCCGCAGCGCCCTGCAAATCCTCAATTCGAAGTTCTCTCAAATACACCTGAAAGTTATCAATAATACGAGGCATGATCTGCTCGATACGTGGAATGTCTGTGGGAACATCAATTTCCAAACTTATCCTGATTTTCAAGAACGAACTCTTCCGTCCGGTGGTATTCAGATTAACCAGCAGTTCTGGTAACTCATAAAAGACACCTCCGGTAAACGAGGTTTCTTCTGCGCCTTCTTCTGGTTCCGGCGTGCCCATCACCATATTGACGATGGGGGTGAGCAGACCTGTGAAATACGCACCGGCAATACCGCCAAATACCAGTAACAGGACCAGTCCGGCGATGATGAGGAGTTTCTTGTTGCCCTTTTTCTTAGAACCACCCTCACCGTCTTCAGACTCGCCATCGCCACCCTCTTCGGCGTCGTCATCATTAATATCGTCTTCGTCAGCCATGGCTTATATTAATCCCACCAGGCAGCGAAGGTAACGTGATCCGCCGCTGTCTGGTCAAGGTAGGGAGTGATGGTTAAGAAGTAGTTGAAATCAGTCAAACCGACATCACTCTTTAATTTGATTAACAAACAATAACTTTATGCCGAATGTTGGTGAAACGGCGAGTCCGATCATTCGGCATGGCCGAAACGGAAATTCCATTCGGGTTGCGAATCACAGAATACCAAATCGCCTGCAAGGCGGGCAACCTGCACGCGCCGGTTTGCTCGCGTTCCCTCGCCTGATCAGGTTCCGCGCTGACGGCAGAACTTGCCGGGCAAAGCCTGCCTCACGCACAGTTTTGTTCCGATCAATACATCAAAACTTATTATAAGATATTGAATTTATTCAATAAATAACTTGGCACGCATCCTGCTTATTACTCAGCGGGTATGTGGACGTCTTAGACCTAAAGGTATGGAACAATGGAAAACACACTATTTATAGCGCTTTCACGACAAATGACGGTGCGGCGGCAAATGGATGTCGTGGCGAATAACATCGCCAATATGAACACCACCGGATTCAAGGGTGAAAAGATGATGTTCGTCGAACATCTGGTACGATCAGAAGGCAGTGGCAGCGTTCTGGGCGATAAACTCAGCTATGTCCGCGATATCGCCACCGTACGCGATACCACAAAAGGGGATATCAAGCAGACAGGAAATCCGCTGGATATAGCCATCGCTGGAGAAGGATACTTCGTTATCGAAGGTCGTACGGGTGAACAGTACACCCGCAATGGCCACTTCCAGATGGACGCCACAGGCCAATTGGTCACGGGAAATGGCGATACGGTTCTCTCTGATTCAGGTCAGCCCTTCTTTTTCGGCCCAACAGATACGCAAATCACCATTGCTGGCGACGGTACCGTGTCAACGGAAAATGGCCCGCTTGGCCGCCTGAAGGTCGTGGAATTTGAAAGCGAGTACGGCCTTCAGCAAGCCGGCGGCGCAATGTTTAACGCCAATGACGGCAATCCGCCGAAAGATGTTGAATTTCCACAGATAATGCAGGGCGCACTGGAAAGCTCGAATGTTCAGCCGATCATTGAGCTAACCAAAATGATCACGGTTCAACGCTCGTACGATGGCGCCAGATCACTGATCGACAAAGAGGATGAACGTCAGAAGACGATGATCCGCGAGATGATGAAACAAACATAATTCGGTGCCAGAACAGCCGAAATTATATTCCGAAAGGACGGGAAATTATGAGATCGCTCAGTATTGCAGCCACAGGAATGTTGGCTCAGCAAAGAAACGTCGAGGTCGTATCGAACAACCTCGCCAACATGAACACCACGTCATACATGCGTCGCCGGACCGAGTTCCAGGACCTGTTGTATCAAAACCTGCGCCGCGTTGGCTCGGCCTCGTCTGATTCGGGAAACATCGTTCCCTCGGGCGTGCAGCTTGGCCTCGGCGTCAAACTCGCCGCCGTGTACCGCATCCATGAACAGGGCAACATGACGGCGACGGACAATACCTTTGATATGGCGGTTCAGGGCAAGGGATTCTTCCAGATTACCCTGCCATCGGGAGATACCGCCTATACCCGTGACGGTACGTTTCAGCTTAACGCCTCGGGCGAAATAGTGACCCACGATGGTTATACCGTGCAACCGGGCATCACCATTCCCAACAACGCCGTGGATGTTACCATCAACTCGAGCGGTCAGGTTCTGGCAAAAATTCAGGGCCAGGTCGCCCTGTCTACCGTCGGACAGATTCAATTGGCGACATTCCCGAATGCTGCCGGTCTGGAGGCCGAGGGTGGCAATTTGTTTACCGAGACCGATGCCTCGGGCGCGGCGACAACAGGCAATCCGGGGGCCGTCGGATTTGGTTCTCTGCTTCAGGGCTTTCTGGAAACATCAAATGTGAATGCCGTCGAGGAAATCTCGAACCTGATTTCCGCGCAACGTGCGTATGAAATGAACTCGAAGGTTATTCAAACCTCCGATGACATGATGGGCACACTCACCAGTATCCGGTGATGGAGGCATATGATGAAATCGATTGGTCTCATATTGACATTGGCAGCAGGCCTTATGGTCGCCATCGCCACCATGGCGGAAGCCAGCAGTAATGTGGACCCGACCACACCGCCCGAGTTTATTGGCGCGCAACCATCCGGCCCTGTCGCGCTCCGCGATATGGTGAGCATCACCGCCGACGTGATCTACCTAAGCGATCTGTTCACCAATGTGGGCCGTAACCTCGCAGAACGCGTGGTCGCCTATGCGCCCGAACCCGGACGTCAGGCCACGTACGGTGTGCAATGGCTGTATCGGGTTGCGCGGTACTTCAAACTGGATTGGAAACCACGGACCGCGCGCGACAAATCCGTTATTACGCGCGAAAGCGTGATCATTGATAGCGCACAGATTGAAGAAACGATCATGATGCATCTGGTCGATCAGGGTGTTGATCCGGAAATGGATGCCGAACTGTCAAACCGGACCATTCGCCTGTTCCTGCCGGCGGAGTCCGAACCGGATATCGCCGTGAATGACCTGAAGTATGATAACCGGACGGGTCGATTTACGGCGTCCGTATCGGCGCCTGCGAACTCACCGGTTGCACAACAGTATCGTCTAACCGGTCGCGTCTTTCGAATGACGGAAGTTCCCGTTCTGGTTCGACGGGTTTCATCTCGCGAAATAATCAGCGAGAACGATATCGAGTGGCAGCGTTTACGATCAGACCGTATTTCAAGAGAAACCATACTTGATCCAAATGACCTGATTGGAAAGTCACCGAAACAGGGAATTCGTGCGGGAATGCCCGTTCGTCTCTCAGAGGTCGCCGCGCCGATCGTTATCGAAAACAAAAGCCTGGTAACGATCATCTTTCAGCACCCCTTCATGACCCTGACGGCAAAAGGGCGCGCGTTACAGAAGGGCGCCGTTGGTGACGTAATCCGTATAACGAACGTACAAAGCAATACCGTCATTGATGCGGAAGTGGTTGGTTCAGGCAAGGCCGTCGTTCGCGCAGTCGAACTGCTGGCGATGAACCAAAACAACTAATTGACCCCGTCGGACAAAATCGGCAGGGCAGGAAACGAGAGAAGATCATGACATACAAGATCAAAACGAACACCGTGCGGCGTTCCACCGCAAGAATGATCGTCAGGGGCGCAATGACGGCCATGTTGGTCGGCGCACTAAGCGCCTGCCAGATGTTCACACGCCTCTCCGAAGTGGGTGATGGCCCGCAAATGACTGGCATTACCAACCCGGTAGCGGCGCCCACGTATCAGCCCGTGAGCATGCCCATGCCTGCACCACAGGCCGTTGAAGACAATCCGAACTCGCTATGGCGTTCCGGCGCCAAGGCGTTCTTCAAGGACCATCGGGCGAAAGAAGTGGGCGATATTCTGACTGTAACACTGGCGCTGGATGACAGTGCGACGCTGGCCAACGAAACGACGCGGGATAGAGAAGATAGCGAAGACGTTGAACTGGCTGATCTCCTTGGTTACGAAGATCAGCTGGACGTCATTTTCCCCGGCAGCATCGATTCTCCCGGGCAGATCGCCAATTTTGGCAACACGCACTCTACCAAGGGTGATGGAGATATCAAACGGAGTGAAGTCATCAGCCTCCAGCTTGCCGCCGTCATTACCCAGATTTTGCCAAATGGAAACCTCGTTGTTCTAGGACGCCAGGAAGTGAAGGTGAACGAGGAATTGCGCGAGTTGATGGTTACCGGTGTTGTCCGGACCAGTGACATCGATACCGACAATACCATTGATCACACCAAGATCGCTGAAATGCGCGTCGCCTATGGTGGCCGCGGCACCCTTAGCGATCTGCAACAGCCCCGCTGGGGAATGCAGATGTGGGATATACTATTCCCGTTCTAGGTCAATTTCCAGAACCTAGTTCACCTAAGGCCGACGCAGAACGCGTCGGCCTTTTTTTTACCATTTCGCAGGCAAAAAATCAGGTGCGGATATCCGCACCTGATCATTTCGGTTTACCCACCCCAACTTCAGTCGTCGCGATGGGTCCGCTCCATACGTTCGTGGCGCTCCTGTGCTTCGATGCTGAGCGTCGCAATCGGTCGGGCTTCAAGGCGTGATATGCCAATAGGCTCCATAGTTTCATCGCAGTAACCATAAGATCCTTCGTCAATGCGCTGAAGGGCTGAGTCAATTTTCGCAATCAGCTTTCGCGCCCGGTCACGGGTTCGCAGCTCCAGTGAGCGCTCGGTCTCGATGGATGCCCGATCCGCGATATCCGGCTCGACAATGCCGCCTTCCTGTAAACTCTGAAGGGTCTCATTGGACTCATCAACCAACTCGGATCTCCAGAGCAAAAGCTTCTGACGAAAATACTCCTGCATCTGGGGGCTCATGAAGTCCCTGTCTTTTGACGGCGAATAGTCTGGTGGCAGTGTAATGGTCATGCTTGTTGAATCTCCCACGGCGCATGTGCCAACATTTGAGGGCACATGGGTGTCGGCGCGGAATATATGTATCTGCTCGCGTCGTCGCAAGTATCAATTTGAACTGAATCACACGAACGTGTGTGGTGTCAGGGATTCAGGGGGCTTTGGTGTCATGAAACGTCATAGTCCGCGGGTCAGTTTAGCGATTTCAACTTCGGCCCGAAGCTCAATTTCATCAATAATTTCCGTCAATCGGGGATCATCCACGTGCTGCTTCTTCTCTCGCATCCGATGCGCCAGATCAGCCAAATCGTCTTTTGGAATTGATCCTGTCAGCAGTCCCACACGGAGATCATCCAGTTGCCCCAACAGATCATCACCGTAGGCCATCAGTAGCCCACGGGAACGTTCTTCCGTGGAATCGGGGACTTCCTGAACAGAAATGATAGCGCCGACGGATGAAACGCCACCAACACCACCGACGGCGCCCTGCTCAACACTTTCCGCCGTCTCTTTCAACGTCTCAGAAAATGATCCGCCGCTGACAACGGTCTTGCGGGTTTTGCTGCTTGCCGCAGCACCCCGCCCTGCCCCGACATTGCCAATCTTCATATCCGCCATGACAACAACATTCCATAAATCCCCAACCGAGAGTGGAGCAGATGGTACTGCGACCAGATCAAACTACCATAAAATAGCGCCATTTGATGGTAGATAATTTGATCGGTTCAAGTTAGCCAGAGCAACCTATATACCCTCACTTGAGGGCAAATAGCTCCATGATTCTGCCTAAACACAAACGATAACGCCAGCGATTTGAACATCATCGTTAGAAACATCCTGTATCGACCGTCTCAAAGAAATGATTGCAGAGATCATTAATCGCACAGAGTCGTTAAGAATCGTTTGCAATTACCAAACTGAAGCGATAATGTGCCTGTTAGTAAATGCGAATGGTTCGCAATTGCAATTAGAATAATTTAAATCTGGGCGCGAAATCTCCCCTAACCGCCTGGACAAGAATCAAGAGGCAAGATCATGAAACGGATTTTCATTGGTGTATTTGCGGTATTCCTTGGATTTGCAGGGTTGCTTGCGATCATTGGCTCAAACGCCAGCGCAAACAGCGAAGCGGTGGTTAATCTCTATTCCTACCGGCAACCTTTCCTGATCAAACCCCTCCTTGAAGGATTTACCCGGCAGACCGGTATTGCGGTCAATATGGTGTACGTCAAAAAGGGTATGCTTGAACGTCTGAAAGCAGAAGGCGACAGCAGTCCCGCAGACATGGTTTTGACCACAGATATCGGCGGGCTGAACGATATGGTGGTGGCCGGGGTACTGCAATCGGCCCGGTCTGACCAGATCGAAAATAACATTCCTGCCCAATACCGTCATCCCGATGGCCTGTGGTACGGACTGACGGTTCGCGGGCGGGTAATTTTCGCATCCACGGAACGAACATCTCCTGGCGAAGTAACGAGCTACGCCGACCTCACCAAGCCTGAACTGAAAGGCCGTATCTGCACGCGTTCGGGCAAGCACGTTTACAACATCTCCCTCATCGCTGCCCTGATTGCCCATGATGGTGAGGATGTTGCGAAAACCTGGTTAGCAGGTGTCCGCGATAATCTGGCACAGAAACCCCAAGGCAATGACCGGGCGCAAGCCAGGGCAATTTTCGAAGGCGTGTGCGACTATGCCATCGCCAACACCTATTACATGGGCAAAATGGCGACCAACGAGAAAAAACCGGAACAACGCCAGTGGGCAAAGGCCGTGCGCATAATTTTCCCCGATCAGGACGGGCGTGGAACACACGTTAATATCAGCGGAGCGGCAGTCACCAAAAGCGCCAAACATAAAGATAACGCCATCCGTCTGATTGAATATCTCAGCGGTGAAGCAGCGCAGAAAATCTATGCGGAACAGAATTTCGAATACCCTGTCAAACCAGGGATTCCTCTTCACCCTCTGGTCGCTTCGTGGGGCTCATTCACGGCGGACAAGATTGATCTTGCCGACGTTGCAAAATATCGTGCAACAGCGTCCCGCCTGATTGATATTACCGCCTATGATCTGGGCCCACAGAACGGATCCTGATCGCACTGCCGTATTTACGGAACCGCCGGAGAATACCGACCATTGTGACTGATCATTCATCCATAGCCCGATCATCCGGCGTGATAATTTCGAAGCTGACATGGCGCCCCGATGGCTGGACCATCGGGGCGCTTGTTACCGCATTCTTGATAGCGGGGCCCATTGTCGCTGTGTTTTTCATCGCCATGGCCCCCAGCAATGGCATCTGGACACATCTGGCTTCAACAGTTTTGCCCCACTATGTCTGGACAACTATATTTCTGATGTCCGGCGTTGGTGTGGGAACATTGATTATTGGCACCGGCACAGCCTGGCTGGTCACCATGTGCCGGTTTCCCGGGCGCCGATTCTTCGAATGGGCGCTGGTTTTGCCATTAGCCGTTCCAGCATACGTGATTGCCTATGTGTATACCGATCTGCTGGAGTTTTCGGGCCCCGTCCAGGTCATGCTACGGGATTTTTTTGGCTGGAATAATCGACAAGATTACTGGTTTCCGGAAATTCGTTCCCTCGGCGGCGCCATCACCATGATGACGCTGGTGCTCTACCCCTATGTCTATCTGCTGGCACGCGCCGCCTTTCTCGAACAATCCGTCTGCGTACTGGAGGTTAGCCGCACATTGGGCAAGACGCCGTGGCAGAGTTTCCGCGACGTAGCTT
>JAJFIE010000055.1 GCA_021775275.1 Rhodospirillales bacterium
TTCCGGAAAACGACATAACGCGTGATCCCGTTTGTGGAATGACCGTTGATCTTTCTCAGGAAAAACCTTCAACGGAACATGGCGGGCACAGCTATCATTTCTGCAATCCAAAATGTCTGGATAAATTCGTGGCCCGCCCTGACGATTATATCACGGCGGAAGACCCTGTCTGCGGCATGACCGTTGACCGCGCCAGCGCCGGGCACATGTCAAAACACAACGGCGAACGTTTTTATTTCTGTTCGTCGCGGTGCGAAGAGAAATTCACTGCCGAACCCGAGACATATCTGCAAGGCCGCCCGGTGCCGGAGCCCATGCCCGAGGGTACGCAGTATACCTGTCCTATGCATCCGGAAATCATCACCGACGGGCCGAGTGATTGTCCGATATGTGGCATGGCGCTCGAACCCATGGGGATACCAGCCGCGGATCAAGGACCGAATCCCGAATTGGTCGATTTCAAGCGCCGCTTTTGGATTGGCGCGGTGCTGACGGTTCCGCTACTGATACTGACAATGGGTCCCTATGTGGGGCTCGGCGCCGTCCGAGAGTTTTTTGGCGAGCGTGTGACGTTGTGGATAGAACTCATTTTGGGTACGCCGGTCATCCTGTGGGCTGGCTGGCCGTTCTTCGTGCGTGGCGTCAAGTCCGTGATCACCCGTAATCTCAACATGTTTACGCTCATTGGCATGGGCGTTGGTGCGGCCTATCTGTTCAGCGTGGTTGCGGTGCTTGCGCCGGGGATTTTCCCGGACGGATTTCGGGATGCAGAAGGGAATGTCGGGGTCTATTTCGAGGCCGGCGCGGTGATCGTTGTGCTGGTCCTGCTCGGCCAGTTGATGGAACTTGGCGCGCGCGAACGTACGGGTTCGGCAATTCGAGCTCTCCTCGATCTTGCCGCCAAGACCGCTCGTGTGATCCGCGACGATGGGCGCGAGGAGGATATCCCGCTTGAAGACGTTCAGGTCGGCGACCGTCTGCGTGTGCGGCCGGGCGATAAGGTGCCGGTCGATGGCGTGGTGGTCGAGGGGCGTTCTTCGATTGATGAGTCGATGATCTCCGGTGAACCGGTTCCGGTCGAGAAAGTTGAGGGTGATGACGTCACCGGCGCCACGATCAATGGTACCGGCAGTCTGGTGATGGAGGCAAGGCGCGTCGGCGCCGACACCATGCTCAGCCAGATTGTCGAAATGGTCGCGAATGCGCAACGCAGCCGTGCGCCTATCCAGAAACTCGCCGACTCGGTGGCTGGCATGTTTGTTCCTGCCGTGATTGGCGTTGCTGTTCTTGCATTCATTTCCTGGGCGTTGTGGGGGCCGTCCCCGGCGCTCGCCTACGGGCTGGTTTCGGCAGTCGCTGTACTGATTATCGCGTGCCCCTGTGCACTCGGTCTGGCGACGCCCATGTCTATCATGACGGCGACTGGTCGAGGCGCGCAGGCGGGTGTGTTGATCAAGAATGCCGAAGCGCTCGAGCGCTTCGCCAAGGTTGATACGTTGATCGTCGATAAAACCGGTACGCTGACTATTGGCAAACCAAAACTTGTCGCTGTGATCCCGGAAACCGGGCATGACGAGTCCGAGGTGCTTCACCTGGCGGCAAGCCTGGAGCGCGGCTCGGAGCATCCGCTGGCCGAGGCGATCGTCGCCGGGGCCGAAGAACGCGGGGTCGCCATCGCCAAGTCGGAAGAGTTTGAGGCAATCACCGGAAAGGGCGTCAAGGGCGTCGTCGACGGTAAGCCGGTGGCGCTTGGTAATGCCAAGCTGGTCGCCGACATGGGTCTGGATGGGGGCAGGTTTGCCGAGGCCGCCAATGCTCGGCGCGACGAAGGTGAAACGGTGATGTTCGTCATTATCGGTTCTGAAATCGCCGGCCTCGTTTCGGTCGCCGATCCGGTGAAGGAAACCACGCCCGAGGCATTGAAAGCGTTGCATGCGGAAGGATTCCGCATTGTCATGGCGACCGGCGACAATGAGCGCACGGCAAAGGCGGTGGCCGCAAAGCTCGGGATCGATGAGATTCGCGCCGACGTGTTGCCTGCGGATAAGGCGCGCATCATCAAGGAGATGCAGGCGGATGGCCGACAAGTCGCCATGGCGGGTGACGGTGTGAATGACGCCCCTGCGTTGGCGCAGGCCGATGTCGGTATCGCCATGGGCACAGGCGCCGACGTTGCGATTGAGAGCGCGGGACTTACGCTGATCAAGGGCGACCTCAACGGCATTGTCCGTGCACGGCGCCTGTCGCGGGCGACCATGCGCAACATAAAACAGAATCTTTTCTTTGCGCTGGTTTACAATGCCGCCGGTGTCCCGGTGGCGGCGGGTGTCCTCTATCCGTTCCTCGGCATTCTGATCTCACCGATTTTTGCGGCGGCGGCCATGAGCCTGTCGTCCGTTTCGGTCATCAGCAACGCCCTCAGATTGCGCTCGGCAAAGATATAGGAGTTGCAACCCGGCCATGCGCCGGGATCATCGCCCGAGCATCCACGTATGAAGGCATCAAAGAGAGGAAAAAAACATGATGAACATCGGTGACGCATCAAAAGCCGTGGGTCTCACAGTAAAGACTGTTCGTTATTACGAAGATATTGGACTTGTCGCCGCCCATCGATCTGAAAGCGGGTATCGCCGTTATGGTGTGCAGGAGGTTCATAAACTTCACTTTGTTCAACGAGCGCGCAGCCTTGGGTTTTCGATCGATCATTGTCGGCAGCTCTTGTCTCTGTATGAAGACAATGATCGGACCAGTGCCGAAGTGAAGGTTATTGCGGAAAGCCATCTAAATGAGATCGAAGAAAAAATCATCGAACTCGAAGACCTGCGAGATGTATTGGCCCATTTGGTTCGCCACTGCGCTGGTAACGATCGACCCGAGTGCCCGATCATTGATGGTTTGTCAGACCTCGCCCAGACTGTTGAACGCCAACCAATTGAAATGCACTGAAGCGGAGCGATAAACCCGATTGGGTAGCGATGACCATCAGCCCGCCGTGCCAAAGAGGATAGTTCTATGAGCCACATCAACCCTTCGTTTTTCCATTCATTAAGATTTAGATACGGCGCAGGACTGGTGGTTTTTTTGATCATTGGCGGGTACTTCCTGTGGCAGGAGCATGAGGCGCACATCCTTGGATACTTGCCATTGATTCTTCTCTTCGGTGTATGTATTGGCATGCATTTTTTTATGCACGGCGGACATGGTCATGGCAAAGCTGATGATGCCGATCCGACAAAGAAGAACGGGAAGGATTTCGATAAATGAGCGACCCGATACCGCAGTACGGGTTGTGGAGCTTGGTGATTGTGAATTCAGCCATCTTCATCATGTTCGCATTCAGTTTCTTCAAGCCAAAGACCAGACGAGATTGGCGGTCGTTTGGCGCCTTCAGCGCTTTCCTCGTTGCACTGTTCACGGAAATGTATGGCTTTCCGCTTACCATCTACTTCCTGTCTGGCTGGTTGCAGAGCCAGTTCCCGGGTATTGACTGGTTTGCACATGATTCCGGCCATCTTCTTGAGATGATGTTTGGCTGGCAGGCCAACCCGCATTTTGGACCATTTCACCTCCTGAGTTTTGCATTCATCGGCGGTGGCTTTATCTTGATATCAAAGGCCTGGCGCATCCTTTATGAATCCCATCAACATGGTACGCTGGCGGTCACAGGCCCGTATGCCTACGTTCGTCATCCACAGTACGTGGGGTTCGTTCTTGTCATGCTCGGATTCCTGATCCAATGGCCCACCCTGCTTACGCTTGCCATGTTCCCTTTCCTCATTTGGATGTACATAAAATTGGCGCGAATGGAAGAAATCGAGGTTCGCCGTGAGTTTGACCAGACATACGCAACATATGCCGATCAGACGCCGGCCTTCGTTCCAAGGCTTGGTGGCATGGCGGCACGAGGCGTATGAAGGCCGGAAATCTTCGCCTGATACTGATAATGTTCCTGTGGGCTCTTTGTTTTCCGTTGATTACCATGGGACTCGACTATTCCCCCCACCTGACGTTCGCTGCTATTCGTGCATTCTTGTCCGGGGGTGTGTTGCTTGCCGTGGCGTTGGCTCTGGGCCACCGGTTGCCCCGTTGCATCCAGGATTGGCTGGCGCTTGCAGCTATCGGAGTTGGCGCAACAACCCTGGCGTTCTTCGGGATGTTCCATGCCGCCGAGTTTGTATCGCCAGGTATGGCCACAGTGATCGCCAACACCCAACCCTTGATGGCGGCCATGTTGGCGCACTGGTTCCTCGGTGAACGATTGAGCGCCCGTGGGAAGATAGGACTGATGCTCGGATTTCTCGGGATCGTCCTGATTGCAGTCCCACAGTTGACCTCCAATGGTGGCGACGCCTTCCGAATTGGTATTGCCTATATCATCGTGTCCGCCTTCGGCATTTCGCTCAGCAACGTGATCATCAAGCACATCGCATCCAGGATCGATCCATTAGTGGCGATGGGAGTGCAATTGGTGTTTGGCGGTATCCCGCTGGCGGTTATTGCGGTCACGACCGAGGATCCGACGACGGTCCGTTGGACTGTAGAGTTTCTCATAAGCCTGATTGGACTTAGTCTGGCGGGGACCGCACTCGCCTACTGGATGTGGTGCACGGTTCTGAAATCGGTCGAACTAAGCCGCGCCAACGCATTTACTTTTCTCGTGCCGCTGTTCGGTTTGGGTATGGGAGTGAGCTTTTATGGCGAACGGATTTCAGTAGTGGCCATAATGGGGATTGTATTGACGCTGATTGGAATCCACCAGGTTACAAAGGGTATGCGCTAAGGACGAAAATGGGACCTTCGCCAAAAATCGTTGTTATTGTAATCAAGAGGATATCGCCCAAAACGGCAAGGGTTTTAAATCGTGGTATAGGGAACCTCTTTCTGCAAATAAGAAACGTTGTGCGATGCAATATGAGATTGCACGGAGTCAAGGATCTATCAGAATCTGGATGGTCTACAACTGGAAACCGGCTTC
Source organism: Rhodospirillales bacterium (assembly GCA_021775275.1). Classification (GTDB taxonomy): domain Bacteria; phylum Pseudomonadota; class Alphaproteobacteria; order Rhodospirillales; family Casp-alpha2; genus JAJFIE01. Next base: position 4,976 of record JAJFIE010000055.1, read on the forward strand.
GCCGTGACAATCAAACTGGGTTCCGCCTTCTGAGGAACGATCTTCATGAATCTGACCTGCACCTGGAACGGAATTTCATTGCAGGGCGTGATGCTTCGTGCGAGTGGGAGGCAGGTCGATTTTTACCGGGGCAGAAATACCGTCGCACGCAAACCTCCTTCCTCGCGATTATTCAGGCGGATTTCACCGCCATGGTCGTTGATGATGGATTGAGCAATGCTCAAGCCAAGACCAATTCCTCCGGTTTTCCGACTGCGGGAAAGCTCGACGCGATGGAAAGGAAGGAAAACATTATGCATCTCGGTTTCAGGAATTCCCGAGCCATCATCCGTCACACTGATTTCCAACCATGCATCCGTGTTGATCAGCTCCACATGCGCCACATCACCATATTTCACGGCATTTTCAACGAGGTTTGTCAGCGCACGCCTTAACGCGACCGGTTTGCCCTTGAATACCAAACCTTCCGGCACATCTTGCATCACAGAGTGCCCTGCATCGGCAAGGTCGTCACAGATACTGCTTACCAATGCACTAAGGTTTACCGTCTGCTGTTCCTCCGCTTTTGATTCATCGCGGGCAAACGCCATTGTTGATGATACCATGGATTCCATGTCATTGAGCGTGGCTTGCATTTTCTCGCGTTCGCTCTGATTTTCGACGAACTCGGTGCGCAGGCGCAGAAGTGTGATCGGCGTGCGCAAATCATGGGCAATAGCGGCCAGCATGCGCGTTCGGTTTTCAACCAGACGTTTCAGTCGTTGCTGCATGTCGTTAAAGGCGCGTGTCGCTTGCCGAAGCTCTCCCGGACCCGTAACCACCAATGGTGGGGCGTCTACGTCCTTTCCGAGGCGTTCTGAAGCAGCGGTGAATACGCGAAGCGGATTGGTAACTTTGCGAATCACCCAAACGGATAGCAAAATCACACCGAACGCCATCAAAGTTATGGAAAGGACCGCCCGCGTGCCCCACAGTTTTGTCTTGCCGGGAACGTGTGTACTGAAATTGAGCCACGACCCGTCCTTGAGATGGACCGACGCCCTTAAGAGTCTGTCATCGGCTCCTGAAAAGAGATGGCTTATCCAGGAGACTTTCCTGGTGTCCGGCGTTGCGCCCTGGATTGACGCTTGTATCTGGGTGAGATCACTCACAATCTGCACAGTGATTTCGCCTGCTACGCTACGGTCAAGCAGCCGACCAATATTTTCCCTTATTGTGATGGCCTGACCGGTTTCGCCATCTCTATCGATGTATTGTTGCTCGGGCGTGACCGACATTCCCAAGCCCGGCCCGATCATCACATCCAGCATACGCTCGTGCCATGCGGCCGGCGTTCCGTCAAAAATACGGACCACAGATGTTATCTGTTGAGCGAAGTGTCGTCCTGCGCTCTCCACCGACATTTCGACGCGGTCGGCGGTATAGATCGTCATGCTGAATACATGAGACATTGTCAGCCCCAACAAAAGGACGGCTATTGTTCTTCCGGCAAGGCTATCGGGAATTAATCCTTTCATTCATTTCTCACAGTCGGCGTGAAGACATATCCGCCACCCCACACAGTCTTAATGATTTCCGGCTGTTTCGGATCGAGCTCTATTTTCTTTCGAAGACGGCTGACCTGGGTATCGATGCTGCGGTCAAAAGGTTCGGTATCTCGGCCCTGGGTGAGGTCCATCAACTGATCACGGCTCAACACATGACCAGGATGTTGGATGAAAGTAAGCAACAACCTGAATTCACCGGTGCTCAATGGTACAATCACACCGTCTTCCGTAATAAGTTGGCGTTTCGTGATGTCAAAAGTCCAGAGATTGAACACAATCGTCGTTTCTTTTGGGGGGTGCCGTGTTTCAGGGAGGGTCTCTGTCCGTCGTAACACGGATTTAATGCGGGCAAGCAGTTCCCGTGGATTGAACGGCTTGGCCAGATAATCATCCGCACCCATTTCAAGGCCGATGATCCTGTCGGTCTCTTCTCCCATGGCCGTCAGCATGATGATCGGAATCGATGACTTGGCTCGGAGGTCGCGGCATAAAACCAGCCCATCGTCTCCTGGCAGCATGAGGTCGAGAACGATCAGATCAACCTGATGATTCGCAAGGGCACGTCGCATGGCGTTCCCGTCGGGTGCGGAACTGGTGCGGAAACCGTGTTGTCTGAGAAACCGTTCCACGAGTTCGGAAATCTCGTTGCTGTCATCGACGATTAGAATATGCGGTGTGTTCTTCATCCTCCCGAGTATACGTAAGCTACCGCCTGTCGCGTTAAAAAAATTGTGACAAAGTTTGTCATAGCGACGCACTGAAACATTCGGTGACAAAAAAGGCTGATCCTGACGAACTTCAGAAAAGAGTGTCGGGTTTAATCTCACCATCACCTGTCCGGGCCAAGGGTAAAACCGGGCACTCTGATATCTCTCAATAACAGGAAAAACGAAATCATGTTGAACCGGAAGACAGCCGAGAACACGACGTCGGCAAACGCGCCAACCAACAGCCATGATCACGAAAGGTTCATCGGCGTCCTTCGCTACCGCGGCCTTGAGAACGAGGCCGTGATGGCGGCGCGTCTGGTCAAAGTCGAGTCACTCAAGGCTACTCTCCAATCGGTGCTCAGTGACCTCGACGCCTCGATTGAAGCGTGGGTTACCCCTGGAGTCAGCGTTGAACAGGAGGTCAAAAATGGTGAGAATGATAACTTCCGATACGACCTACAAAGGATCGCACGCAAGAACACGCAATTCGTGGAAGAGATGCTCGAGACGGCGCTGTCCAAAATTCGCACCAGCGCCAGGAGCGTCAACGAACGCCCAGTCTGGGAAAGCGAACAAGGTTTTGGCGCGCATGCAACCGAACCGAAACGCGATATGAATTACAATACAATGGCAAGAGAGGCGCGCCAGGCATGAGTATGCCGCAAAAACGATTCGGGTCGACTGTATCTGTTGGGAATTACGTTGTATCCGGTACCGAGCCAACGCTTCGTGAAGTGCTCAATGATCCCTGTATTCACCTGTTAATGGCGCGTGATGGTGTAACCCACGGTGACCTGGAACTTTTGATTGAGTCGGTACGGCACAATCGCCGCGCTGGTCAATCTTCGACCTAATGTTGATTTCTTAGGAGGGCGTACAGATGGAATCGCTAGTCTACTTCGCCGTTTGGGCGGGTCTTATTTTTCTGATGATGCGCTTCGGTTGCGGTGCGCATATCATGGGCCACAGCCACGGCAATGAACAGCCACACAGCAAGCCCGAAAAACCGGGCAATCCCGAAGTCCGCTGGGAGCCCCCGAAGAAAGATGCCGATCCCGTCTGCGGCAAGACCGTGGCGACCGACATGGCGAAACCCAGCGTTTATGCCGGAAATGTCTACTATTTCTGTTCGCGCGAGTGTCGCGAGGCTTTCGAAGCCGCGCCCGATATCTATGTCGGTGAAGAACAAAAGCCGTTGTTGCCGCCGCCTATGGAGAAGATCCATGGATAAGACAATCCCACAGGTATCAAATTATCAGGGATCAGGCACCCCTCTACCACCTCGAACCGTGTCGAGAATTCCCGTC
>JAJFIE010000056.1 GCA_021775275.1 Rhodospirillales bacterium
GGCGGTAATTTCGATAGCAGAACCTCGCCAAGGCTGCCGGACAGGGGCGATCCGATTTCTCCTGCTGCGCTCTCGAAGGCTTCACACCCTTGCGCTGCTTCCGTGCTCTGACGTGCGGACTCAATATAGGAAGTAACCGTACTCTGAGGCGCATCCTGGGGGAGGGGTAAGTGGAGTTGGCTCAGTTTCAAAAGCGCATCCGGTTTCTGGGCGACAGCGCCGGACTGGATTTCGTTCAACTTGATCAGTGCGAACCCTGCTGACATGCGGATGGGCTGGGTGGTTTGGCCTGGTTGCAGTGCAGTGACAATAGAGCGTACCTCTGATGGAATTTGATCCAGACGCAGCCACCCGGCGTCGCCACCTTTTATGGCGGAAGGGCTTTGTGAAAAGGAGCGGGCAAGTGCACCAAAATCTGCACCTGCGCGGAGTTGCGCACTCAGACTCAAAATCTGTTCATTTACCTGGGCGAGTTGATCCGGGCTGTCGACAGAAATGACAATTTCAGAAATGTGGTATCTGGGTTGATTCCGTGCCGCTTCTTCTGTTGCTACTGCTGTATCAATGTCATCGTCAGATATTATCACATTGTCCCGATGTTTGGTCCCGACAATGCGCGACCAGAGGATTTCCGACCGGAGCTGGTCGAACAAGGATTCGGGATTAACCGAACTTTCTTCCAGCGCATCAATTAAAGTGCCGGGGGACAGTCCGTTGCGTTGTTCGACGACGGAAATCGCGCCATCCAGTTCGCCCTGGCTGACAGAAACTCCCAGTTTCTTTGCTTCCTGAAACTTGAGTTTCTCGTCAATCAGGGTTCGTAGAGTGGCGGGTGCAAGAGATTGAAACGTTTCATCGGTCCTCGGAAGCCGTGACATCGTAACCACGAGCTTTAATCGTGAACGGAGATCAAATGCCGAAATAATCTCTTCATTCACAACAGCAGCGATGCGGAGGGTTTCCTGGGCGCGGACGTCCCCGTTTGGCAAGAAACATAAAACAACAGCCACACACCCGGCGAAAATTAGCCGGAGGCCAAAAACAAATTTCAGATGACTAGAATACATCCGTCGTCAATCCACCAAGGGTCTTGAAATTGACCGTGAACAGGATGGTGTCTTCGGGTTCGAGATCACGATCTTTGTAGAAGGTTCTTGAAATTGAGGTATTGAAGACGAGGCATTCATTCTCATAGGTCGCACCAAAATTGATGCTACGGGTTTGTTTGTCTGCAATGTCATGTTGAATACTGCCGTTCGTTCGCCAGAACCGGTTAAGCTGGGATGTGAATCCAACATTGATATCTTCACGTCCACCGAATTCACTATCTTCCTGACGATCGAAGAACAGATAGCGGGTATTGAATTTAAACAGGGGTGCGCCAGCACTCATGGCGATTTCATTTCGTCTGATACTGCCGTCGGATTTATCGATCCGCGTACGATAAATCAGGTCGAAATAACTACCAGGAGATACTTCAAATTTTGCGACGATGTCCGACAGTTCATCTTCCAGCCCACTCTCGTCGGGGAACAGGTCGTTTTCGCGAAATCGGTAACTCTGCCCGACAAATGCGGTCGTCTTTCCTCCTGACTTTCCATAGACTCCCCAGTGTACCCCGTAATCTATACGGGCGCCGCCCTCGACGCGATCACGACCACTAAACTTGTTGGCGCGGAAAAGGCTGGTTTCGTCAAACTCGAACTCCTGGCTGTCTTCGTTGGGAATATCAGTCGGGTTGCTGCCGTTCGGTGCGACAATGAGACTCACATTCGGCTCAATCATCTGCGTGGTGGCATCACTGGTCTTCGCAAACGGCTTACTCCAGTCAAGCTGTGCCTGGGGAAATATCCTGCCGGTTAGTCCATCAGATTTGCTTGATTCTCCGACCGGTGTGTAGTCCTGCACATAATACAGATCTGATGCGAGTGAAACAGAGAGCTTGTAAACATCACCCGCCGTCGACAGGTAGTTTGCCTCCCAACCGGGTGTCATTGACAGGCGTTGGGAGGTCGTGCCTTCTTCGCGCGCCAGCGAGACGAAGCTTGCGTCCAGTCTGGTATGGCCACCGAAGTCGTCGGGTTCCCCAAGGTGCTGAAACGACATGAGCGGCCCAACGATGGGGGTTTCGGCATCATTATCCCCTGCATCCATGCTCTGAAAATACAGCGCTTCGGTCCGGAAGTAGTTTCGCTGGCGAAAACCTTCTGCGTAGAGATCATTGGTCAACGTCTGATCGTTACGAAATCCATAGCGGCGAAGATAGGTGTCTTCCGATGCAGCCCTGGCATCAAACCCCCACCGCCAGGTTTCATCAATATCGAAGCGCCCAAAACCGTCGATATGTCCCTCAATGGTCGAATCGTCATCGGCAAGGCTGGTGATCATCTCGAACTCGCCATCGCGAAGCAGGTGACGGTATTCTGCCGAAATTCCGAGTCCCTTATCACCATAAACAGCGGGCGTTACGGTTGCGTCATTCTGCGGTGAAATATTCCAGAAGTACGGCACCTTAAGGGTGCTGCCGAGCGCCGTTGAACCCCCGAAAGAAGGCACGAGGAAACCGGATTTTCGTTTCACCGTCGGGTCGGGATGCGAAAGATACGGTGTATAAAACACCGGATACCCGCCGACCTCGAGCCACGCGTCAGTGTATTCGATGGTCTGAGTGGATTTATCATGAAAAACCTTGACGGCCTTTAGCTGCCAAAGTGGTGGTTTTGTGGGGTCTTCAGCGCACAGATTGCATGGTGAATATACGGCCTTGCGAAAATCAAGGTCTCCATTAATCCGGCGCGCGCCATTGGCGGCAATGCGTGAGCGATCACTTAAAATAATACGAATGTCTTCGACAATACCGTTCTTGAAGTCACCACTGATTTCCATGTGTTCGGCAAAGGAAACATCCCCGGAGGGTTCGAGCAGAATGATATTGCCGCTCGCTGTCAGTACGTCGGCTTTCTGGTTATAACTGATGGTGTCGGCCGACAGGGTACGATCATTGTATATGACCTCGACATTTCCCCGTGCCGTGACAATACCCAGGTTACGGTCCACATCCATTTGGTCAGCACTGAAGTTGACCGGGGACTCGGCTTCGGCGGCGCCAGCCTGGCTGATGCCAATGCACAACGTCATGACCAGGGCGATGAACGTCAACGCCAACCGGGGAAATTGAATATGGGACTGATAGCGCGCAATCACAGCATCATCCGTCTTCCAGATGGAGCAACATAGCAAGCCCCAGCAGTGTCGCCACACCGGAAGGTGTCCATGCCGCCAAAATAACAGGGATACTGTCGGACTGGCCGAGTGCAAAAACGATATCAGAAAAGAAATATAGAATAAAACCTGTAAGGACGCCGCCGACAATCACGTAGGTTACGCCCCCCCTGCGACTATGGCGCAGGGTAAACGTCGCAGCGATGAGCACCATGGCGCACATCAGCAGAGGCGCTGCCAGCAGCGAGTGGAAATGGAGACGGTGACGGACTGCGGAAAAACCGGAGTCTTCCAGTTTCTTGATAAATCCCGGCAATGACCAGAACGACATGGTTTCCGGGGATGCGAAACTGTCCTGGATGCTTGCGAGCGTCAGGTCGGTTTCCAGCCACACGGTTTGTTCGAACCTCGGCACGGACTCCGGCTCCTGAACCTGCGCGTTCCGGACATGCCAGAATCCATCTTCAAGTGTCGCCAGTTCAGCGTCGATGCGTTGAAAGAAATCATCCGAGCCGCGGTAACGAAACACCGAGATGTCATAAAGGGTGATATCTGTGCCAGCAGTCAGGATTCTTGATGCCCGAATAACGGCCTGTCCTTCCGCATTTGCCTGCCGCAGCCAGATTCCTGAATTGCCGAGCGCCAGGAAATTTTGATTGCCCTTCAATGTTAGCGCCACACGCCGTTCAAATTGCGTAAGACTGGCGGAGGCCAGGGGGCTCAGTGCGGTCATCATAAGTACACCCAACAGGAATCCCACGGTGATCACGGGAAGAAGAAACTGCCATGCTGATATACCGGCCGCACGGCTTACCACCAGTTCATGATGGCGCGCCAGCCGCCAGAACGTCAACATGCCGCCAAACAAGGCCGCTAAGGGAAAGACCTGTTGGCCCATATATGGCAACTTTAATAGCGCCATTTCCACGAGTTGCGCGAAGGAGATATTGGCCTGTCCGTGGGCGCGCCGCAACAGTTCCACCATATCAAACAGCAGCACAATCAAGAGGATAACGAGCAACAAGCCCATGAAACTCCAGAAAAATTGCCGCCCGATATAAATGGACAGTGTGGTCGATAGGCGCATGCGTTAACCTCTCGTTTTCGAGGCATGGATAGCTTCCAATTGAGAGATTACAGAGAGACAGAGGACGGTTTGAGACACCAAACCCGACCTGTCCCTGACCAACCGGAAGCACGCCTGAAAATCCCGGCCAAACTGGAAGAAAAATCGAAAAAAATCAAGGATTAACGTTGGAATTACAGCGATTTGTCACGATTTGTTCAAGTCCTGTCAGTCCGGGATAACTTTCCCCGGATTCATGATGCCATGTGGATCCAGGACTGATTTGATGCCCCGCATCATGGAAATGGCCACGGGAGAGCCATAGCGACCCAGTTCCCCGCGTTTTAATCGTCCAATGCCGTGCTCGGCGCTGAAACTGCCCCCCATACTCACGGCAAGCTCGTGCACAACGCGATTAAACGTGCTCCATTGATCCAGAAACCCCTGATCATTTTCATCATTGTTTTCAGGGGTGTTTTCGGGAAAAGTCAGATTGTAATGAAGATTACCATCCCCCATATGGCCGAAGGCCACCACCCGGGTTCCACTCAAGGTGGCGGCGACCTGTGCGCTGGCCTGCTGGATGAAATCCGGCACTTTCGAGACCGGAACCGAGATATCATGCTTGATGCTGGCCCCTTCGGTGACTTGCGCTTCGGGAATGCTTTCGCGTAACCGCCAGAGGCCCGCAGCCTGTCCGGTACTTTCCGCGATCACGGCATCCTCAATAATCCCGCCTTCCAGGGCATTTTCAAAGCAGTTTTCCATAATGGCGCGCAAATCATCCGCCGGGCGGGACGAGGATAATTCGACCAAAGCATAATAGGCATGAGAAGTTGCGAACGGGTTTCGTGCTTCGGGGATATGAGTGTTCACCAGACCCATGGCCATGTGGTTGATGATTTCGAAAGCGGTCAGGTTGTCTCCGCCAATAGCCCGGATCTGAACAAACAGCGCCAACGCTGCCTCGGCGGATGCCAAACCGACCATGGCCGTGGCGTGACTTTGTGGGGCGGGGTACAGTTTGAGTACCGCGCCGGTGATCACCCCAAGGGTTCCTTCGGCGCCAATGAAAAGGTGTTTCAGGTCATACCCCGTGTTGTCCTTCCTCAACCCCTTCAAGCCATTCCAGATGTCGCCGGACGGCGTCACAACTTCCAGCCCGAGTGTCAGATCACGCGCATTTCCATACCGCAAAACACCGACGCCGCCGGCATTGGTGGAAAGATTGCCGCCAATCTGGCAGGTGCCTTCGGCGCCGAGACTGAGTGGGAAAAATAGCCCGGCATCCGCTACCGTCGTCTGGATATCAGCAAGGATACAGCCCGCGTCGACGGTCATGGTCTGGTTCGCCACGTCGATTTCGCGTATTCGGTTCATGCGTTTGGCGGAAAGCACGATCCCGCCCTGGGGTACGCCACCGCCAACCAGACCCGTATTGCCGCCATGAGGAACCACAGGGGTTCTGGTCTCGGCGCACAAACGGATAACGGCGGCAACCTGTTCGGTGGATTCGGGGAACGCCACACCCATACAATTTCCCCGCCACAACCCGCGCCATTCCGTGATGTAGGGCTCCAGATCATCCGGCAGATCGATCCACCCCCTGGGCCCGAGAGTCTCTCGCAGACGGTCTATCAATGGAAAAGAGGTCATCGATTGCTCCGGGAAAACGGGGTCAGGCGCATATGTTAACCGGATAAGCGGCAGAAACTCACGGACTTTCAGGTGTCGCGGCGCGGCGCAATCGATCATTGATGGCAATGCCCAGCCCCGTTTCCGGTATGGGCATCACAGCAATGCAACACGTATCCGGACAATCGAGTTGCCGTAGCATGGCAAACAGGTTGGCGGCGGCTTCCCGAACATCACCGTTTTCGCTCAGATTCAAGGAATTTTCGGATGCACCTGAAAGCGCGCCTGGCCCAAAGCCTAACAATACCTCACCTGCACAGGCACTCTTGGCATTCAGACGGACAGGGGTATCCGGTGCGTAGTGGCGTTCCAGCATCCCGGGTGAACGTGGCGCAGTCGGCTCGTTTTTACCGAGGGCACTTTCCATTGGGCCGATTACAGCTTCCAGATCGGCACGGGTGATGCCACCGGGCCTCAGCAAAACAGCCCGATCATTGGTCCCATCATTGGTAAAGGCGACAACGGTGGACTCAATGCCGATATGACATGGCCCGCCATCAATAATAGCGTCCACACGCTGCCCAAGGGAAACGCTGACATGCGAGGCCAGCGTCGGGCTGATACCGCCGGAGCGATTGGCGCTGGGTGCGGCAATAGGGCGATCCGCCTTCACCAGTAATTCGTGCGCTGTTTCATGCGCCGGAACCCGAATGGCCAGTGTATCTAATCCGGCACTTGCCAGCAGTGATATGGCGGAGCCTTCGTGGCGTGGCAGGACCATGGTCAGGGGGCCGGGCCAGAAAGCTTCAGCCAGTTTTTTCGCCACCGGATTGGCGATGACATGAGCCCAGGCGGCCTGAGGATTAGCGAAATGGATGATCAGAGGATTGAAAGAGGGGCGACCTTTGGCTTCGAAAATAGTGGCGACGGCGTGATCAGAGATTGCATCACCGCCAAGTCCGTAGACCGTTTCCGT
>JAJFIE010000057.1 GCA_021775275.1 Rhodospirillales bacterium
CCAGGCCAATGTGGCTCATGGCGTCACGGAACAACGCCCGGTCTTCGGCCTTGGCGATGACCTCGGCATTGGCGCCGATCAGCTCGCAGCCGTACTTTTCCAGAACGCCGTTCTCGGCCAGCGCCATGCCGGTGTTCAGACCTGTCTGCCCGCCCATGGTGGGAAGGATGGCGTCGGGGCGTTCCTTCTCGATGATGCGTTCGACAAACTCCGGCGTGATCGGCTCCACATAGGTGGCGTCCGCCGTCGCCGGGTCGGTCATGATGGTGGCCGGGTTGGAGTTGACCAGGATGACCCGGTAGCCCTCATCCTTCAGCGCCCGACAGGCCTGCGTCCCCGAATAATCAAATTCACACGCCTGCCCGATAACGATAGGCCCGGCGCCGATGATGAGGATGGATTTGATGTCGGTTCTTTTAGGCATCGGCTCGCCCGCCTAAATCAGATAACCACAGAGACACAGAGGCACAGAGGCACAGGTGATGGCGCTCCATCACAAGACCACCCGTTTAATGCCATCCTTCAATACAACACAATTGAAGTTCATAAGTAATCCTGTCCTCAAATTGCCGAGGCGCAGGTAAGTCAGTAGCTGCGCCTGATGAATCGGAAGAAGTTTTTCGACGGTCTTGAGTTCCACAACCACCGAGTCTTCAACAACAATGTCCATTCGGTAACCGCACTCAAGTTCCACATTCTTGTAGACAACAGGGAGAGCAACCTGACGCTTGAATGGAATTTCCGCCTGTGCGAGTTCGAAACAAAGACATTCTTCATAGGCCGACTCCAAAAGTCCCGGACCCAATTGCCGGTGAACCTCGATGCCGAAACCAATAATTTTCTCCGTTAACGAATCTCTCTTTTTATCTTCTCTCTGTGTCTCTGTGCCTCTGTGGTTCAATTTCACCCCTCCATCAACCCGACAAACCGCTCGAACAGATAGTGGCTATCGTGCGGGCCGGGGCTGGCTTCCGGGTGGTACTGGACGGAGAAGATCGGCTTGCCCTCGACGCGGAGGCCTTCCAGCGTGCCGTCGAACAGCGATACGTGGGTCATCATGGCGTTATCGGGCAGGGAATTGATATCGACGCAGAAGCCGTGGTTCTGGCTGGTGATCTCGACCTTGCCGGTTTCCAGGTCCTTCACCGGCTGGTTCGCGCCGCGGTGGCCCATGTGCATCTTGTAGGTCTTGGCGCCCAGCGCCAGCGCCATCATCTGGTGACCAAGACAGATGCCAAACAGCGGAATGCCGGATGCCATGACCGCCCGGATCATGGGCACAGCGTATTCACCCGTCGCCGCCGGGTCGCCGGGACCATTGGCGAGAAAGACGCCGTCGGGGCTATGCCCCAGAATATCATCCGCCGTCGATGAGGCCGGAACCACGGTCACGCGACACCCCGCACTGGTGAGGCAGCGCAGGATATTGTGCTTGGCGCCATAATCCACGGCGACCACATGAAAACGGGGCCGGTCCTGTACGCCGTGGCCTGTCTCAAGCGACCATTCTGTCTGGTCCCACTCATATGATTGAGTGCACGAGACGTCTTTCGCCAGGTCCATGCCCTCCAGTCCCGGCCAGTCGGCAGCCTGTCTGGCCAGCGCCGCGACGTCAATGGTTTCGCCTGCACCGGGTGCATAGGCGACAACACCTGAAGGTGCGCCGGAATCCCTGATATGACGCGTCAGTTGCCGGGTATCGATACCCGTGACGGCGGTCAGGTTCAGGGTTTTCAGCCACCCGTCCAGATGTTTCGCGGCGCGCCAGTTGGATGGATCGGTGATATCCATGCGCAGCACAGCGCCACGGGCCGCCGGTGTGGTGGTTTCCATGTCTTCGGGTGTGGTTCCCACATTGCCGATGTGCGGGAAAGTGAAATTGATGATTTGCCCGGCATAGGACGGATCGGTGAGGATTTCCTGATAGCCGGTGAGTGAGGTATTGAAGCAGACTTCGCCGACGGATTGGCCCGCAGCACCTGCGCCCCGGCCCCAGAAAACCGAGCCGTCAGCCAGCACCAACGCCGCATCGGCTTCGGTAGGACGTGTGTCCGCCGAACCCTGTGCGGGCGTTTCGGTTGTGGCGCTCATATGTGGGACACCCCGGCTTTTGGCCGTCGCGGCAAACGTTTCGCGCCCCTGTGGCGCGTTGGAGGCTCTTGTAAGCAAAGAACATGCCGAGGTCAAGACTCGATTTTTTAATAAAATCGTTTATTTTCAATGTATTACAATGTTCTCACTGGTTGCCTTTTGGTATTGTTTCGGCTAGTGTTCCGGCCTTCCGCAACCGCCATGGAGACTGGCATGCTGCGCGACCGACTTAAAGACGCCATGAAAGAGGCCATGAGGGCCAAGGACGAAGTGGGACTCCGCACGCTCAGGCTTATCCTGGCTGCCCTGAAGGATCGTGATATCGCGGCCCGCCCGGGCGGAAACTCCGATGGCATCAACGAAGACGACATCCTCGGCATGCTGCAATCCATGATCAAACAGCGTCATGATTCCATCGACATGTACAAACAGGGTGGACGTGACGATCTGGCCGCCAACGAAGCCGCCGAAGTCGACGTCATTACACAGTTTTTGCCGAAACAACTGAGCGAAGATGAAATCGCCGCTGCTGTCACCAAAACCATCGCCGAGACCGGCGCCAACTCCATCAAGGATATGGGCAAGGTTATGGGGGCGCTGAAATCCGCTTATGCAGGTCAGATGGATTTCGGCAAGGCTGGCCAGATGGTCAAGGCTACGCTTGCCGCGTGATCATACAATAATCGCAGGTTCAGGCTTCAAACGCCGATCTTTTGTGTAGATTGCGGCCCTTCCACAAAAAAACTACCAGTACGGAACTTTCGCTCATATCGATTGAGTGCCAGACGCCGGGTTCATGATGCACGATCGACCCCGGCCCCTTGTACGCAGGCGGCGCATCGCCTGATGTAAACAGACCTGTGCCACCGATCACCCAGTAAATTTCCTCCGGCTCATGGGCATGGGGCGGATAAAACAACCCTTCCCGCCAGTAACCAAAACCTATTCGATACTCGTCCGAAAGGTAGATCCCATGAGGGCCGATTACATCGCACCAGGCATACCGCCGCAGGTATTCTTCATCGAATCCATCATCAACGTTGTAACTGACCTGCCAGGCCAGTGTCGGGGACGCCGCCAACAGCGCCTGAAACAGCGACTGGGCGGTCGGCAACAGGCAATCCTGCATACCGGGAAGATGTGGCGCCGCAGGATGATCTTTCGGCTGAACCTCGATGCGTTCCAGTTCACCATTCAGCAGGGGCGCGGCAAGCCGGTGAATGTTATCGTCACCACCGGTGCGGACAAAGTCAGCCATGGCTTCCAGCAAATTCGCCTGTAACGTCTCAGCGGTCATTTTGCCCATTTGTCTCGATACCTGATTTTGTGGTCTGGTCTTGTGGCCCGGTCTTGTGGATAGAATGTGAATAGCGCGAACAAGTTATAGCCATCAGCACTCCATTCTTCGACAAGAAGATTATATAACTTAACGTATGGTACCAACCTCGTTTGAACGGCCACGACGCGTAGCACGTGACGCCGGGGATAATGTATGGCCTTTCCGCATCAATTTCTGGACGAAGTGAAGCTCCGCACCAGCCTGTCCGAAGTCATCGGGCGGCGTGTGCAATTGCGCAAGAAAGGCCGTGAGTGGGAGGGTCTGTGTCCGTTCCATAAAGAAAAAACGCCATCCTTCACGGTGAATGAGGAAAAGGGCTTCTATCACTGCTTCGGCTGTGGCGAACACGGCAGTGTGTTCGATTTCATCATGAAAACCGATGGCCTCAGCTTTCCGGAAACCGTCGAGCGTCTGACCGCCGATGCCGGGATGCAGGTACCGCAGGACACACCCGAAGAACGCCAACGTTCCGAGAAACGCAAGAGCCTGGAAGACGTTACCGAAGCCGCCTGCAAGTGGTTTGAACGCAGCCTGCACATGCCCGAGGGCAAGGTGGCGCTGGACTACCTGCGCGAGCGTGGCCTGGACGATGATACCATCGGGACGTTCCGGCTGGGTTTCGCCCCCAATAGCCGAAATGCGTTGAAAGGCGCGCTGTTGCGTGACGAAATTCCGGAAAACCTGCTGGTGGATGCCGGGCTGCTGATCCGCCCGCCCGATGACCGCATGCCTGATGATCGCCGTGACAATAGCGCCTACGATCGGTTCCGGGGGAGGGTTATGTTCCCCATCATGAACCGCCAGGGCCATGTCATCGCCTTTGGCGGGCGTATCCTCGGTGACGGCGAGCCCAAATACCTGAACAGCCCGGAAACGCCGATCTTTCATAAAGGCCAGGTGCTCTACGGTCTGGGACAGGCATTGGCCGCAGCCCGCAAATCAGGCCATATGATCGTCACCGAAGGTTATATGGACGTCATCGCCATGCATATGGCGGGCTTTCACGAAGCCGTGGCGCCGCTCGGCACGGCATTGACGGAAGATCATCTGCGCGCGCTCTGGAAAGTAGTGCGTGAGCCGGTTCTGTGCTTCGATGGCGACAAAGCGGGCCAGCGCGCCGCCGCCCGCGCCGCAGAGCGCGCTCTGCCATTGCTGAAATCGGGTTATGGTCTTCGTTTCGCTGAATTGCCCATGGGTGAGGACCCGGACACCCTGGTGCGTAACAAGGGGCGTGACGCCATGCAGGGCGTTCTGGACCGCGCCCTGCCCCTCTCAGAGGTGCTGTGGCGTATGGAAACCGGTGGACGTGTACCAAGAACCCCGGAAGCCCGCGCCACTCTACAGAACAAACTGGGCGAATACGCCCGGCGCATCGATGATCCCACCGTGCGCACCCATTTCGCCGCATCGTTCAAGGAGCGTATCTGGCAGGGCAGTGGCGGCGGATACGGTGGCAAAAGTGATCGCGGGGATTGGAAACTGGGTGCAAAAGGCCGAAAAACCCCGGCCGCCATAGCTATTTCCAGTGCGGGAAGTCATGTCACACACCTTGGTCCGGCACGGCGACGGCTGGAGATTCTGCTCGCAACGCTGATCAATCACCCTATATTATATGACGATGTGGCAGAGCATCTGGGTGCTCTGGACTTCACACCGGCGGGCGAAGCCCTTGACAACCTGCGTCAAGAGGTCTTAAAGACCCTCGCAGTGGAGTCAGGCCTTGATTACCAAGGACTTCTTGACCACCTCATTGAAAACGGTTTCACCAGTGCGCTCAATGCGCTGATGGGGGCCGATGTCCTCGGTGACGCTGTTTTTGCACGGCCCGATGCGGAGCCAAAAGACGCACTGGACGGTTGGGGGCATACCTTCAGCAGGATGCGGGAAGAAGAACTGGATTTGGAGATCCTTGAAGCGGTCGAGAAAAACAAGGCCGAGTATTCCGAGGAAATGACTGAACGAATTGTTTTCCTCCGGCAAGAAAAACTGAGACTGTCCGCTGATTATCCGACAGACACCTAAAGACCGATTTTTTAACGTAACGAAACTCAATCACCGGGGAATACAAAGTTGGCAAAAGCAGCGACCGCAGCGCAAGCCCGCGAAACCCAGGAAGACACGCCTGACAGCCCATTGCTCGATTCACTTGGTGCATCCGTCAAGAAGATGGTCGCCCTGGGCAAGGAGCGTGGCTACGTCACCTATGACGAGTTGAACGAGGCCCTGCCACCTGACGAAGTGTCGTCTGAGCAGATCGAAGATACCATGGCGATGCTCTCTGAACAGGGCATCAATGTGGTCGAAAATGAGGAAAAAGAGGAAGCCCCGGCAGAAAAGGCCGCCGAGGAGACCGAAACCACCTCTGCTGCCGGGAATGTCGACGAAGCCGATGTTGGACGCACCGACGATCCGGTGCGCATGTATCTGCGCGAAATGGGTTCGGTTGAACTGTTGTCCCGCGAAGGCGAAATCGCCATTGCCAAGCGCATTGAGGCTGGCCGCGAGATGATGATCGGCGGCCTGATGGAAAGTCCCCTGACCATCCGCGCCATTGTCGACTGGCACGACGCGTTGGTCGAAGAGCGTATGCTGCTGCGGGACATCATTGATCTGGACGCCACCTACGGCGGCGGTCCCGGCAGCCCCAATGGTCCCAACGGACCGAACGCTGCTGCCGAAGGCGACGACTCAGACGGTAATGCCGAAGGAACCGAAGGCGCACCTGGCGTCATCGCCGAAATCGTCAAGCCCGTTGTCAAAGAAGAAAAACCGAAAGAAGAGACCCCAAAAGCCGATGATGACAGCGATGGCGAAGACAGCGAAAAGACAGACGACGATGATGATGACGACGGCGATGAGGTCAATCTTTCTCTTGCGGTCCTCGAAGCCAAGCTGACGCCTACCGTCGTTGAAACGTTTGAGCAGATCACCAAAACCTACAAGAAGCTGCACCGGGCGCAGGACAAGCGCCTGGAGACCCTGCAAGCAGGTGATGCGGTCAAGCCTGCGGCCGAAAAACGCTATGACAAGCTGCGCCATGAACTGATCGATCTTATGGAAGGCGTGCACCTGAACAACAACCGTATCGAGCAGTTGATTGACCAGCTCTACGGCATGAACCGCCGCCTGCTCGGCCTCGAAGGCAAACTGCTGCGCCTGGCGACGACGACCCGCGTGAAGCGTGAAGACTTTCTCGAGCAGTATTTTGGTCACGAGCTTGATCCCGGCTGGTTGAAACGGGTTAAGGGCAACTCCAAGGCGTGGGAAAAATTCGCAACCAAGCACACCAAGGACGTGGAAGCATTACGCGGTTCCGTCGGTGAAGTTTCCCAGCAGGCAGGCCTGTCCATCAGTGAATTCCGCCGCATTGTCGGTGTTGTGCAAAAAGGTGAGCGCGAAGCCGGCAAGGCCAAGAAGGAAATGATCGAGGCCAACCTGCGTCTGGTGATTTCCATCGCCAAGAAGTACACCAACCGCGGCTTACAGTTCCTCGATCTGATTCAGGAAGGCAACATCGGACTGATGAAGGCGGTGGACAAGTTTGAATACCGCCGGGGATACAAGTTCTCGACTTATGCCACATGGTGGATCCGTCAGGCCATCACGCGTTCCATCGCAGATCAGGCCCGCACCATCCGTATCCCGGTGCACATGATCGAGACCATCAACAAGCTGGTTCGGACATCGCGCCAGATGCTGCATGAAATCGGTCGCGAGCCGACGCCCGAAGAACTGGCGGTCAAACTTTCCATGCCGCTGGAAAAAGTCCGCAAGGTGCTGAAAATCGCCAAGGAACCCATCAGCCTCGAGACGCCCATCGGCGACGAGGAAGACAGCCACCTGGGCGATTTCATCGAAGACAAGAATGCCGTGCAACCGCTGGAGGCGGCTATTCAGGCAAACCTGCGCGAAACCACGACGCGGGTGCTGGCGTCGCTTACACCACGTGAGGAACGCGTGCTGCGCATGCGCTTCGGTATCGGCATGAACACGGACCATACATTGGAGGAAGTCGGCCAGCAGTTCTCCGTCACGAGAGAGCGAATACGTCAGATCGAGGCCAAGGCGCTCCGCAAACTGAAGCACCCGAGCCGGTCCCGTAAGCTGAGAAGCTTTCTCGATTATTGAGGGGATCGGAAACAGGAAATCAGAAGGCCGGAGCGTAAAATGCCCCGGCCTTTTTCACAGGATCGCCGCCCTGCCCCATACTTCGAGCCGGGGGCGTGACGGCACGGTGGGCCCGTAGCTCAATTGGTTAGAGCCGGCCGCTCATAACGGTCTGGTTGCAGGTTCGAGTCCTGCCGGGCCCACCACTCAGTCTCCCCCAAAATCACGACCAGAAGGCAGTGTCAGAGGAATGTCACTCGGAAAGCAGAACCCCCAGGTCTATTGATATCAGGCGGCAAGTTGACGCCATTCAGCCAGGGCCGTGGATCGGTTCTCTTTGAAGACATGTCGCGGAACTAAATGACGGCTTTGATTAAAGTGGTTGTAGATCGATGAATGGACTGAGGCGAATACTTGCAACGTCTTTGCATCCCTGAATCTTGCCATAGCGTACTCTCGTCGTCGGAACGGTTGATGCGAATTCTCGGCTCGATTGTTCAGCCATTTTCCTGTCTCCTGAATGGCTTCATTACCGATCACCTTCATCGCGGCGCGGTAAGACCGGAGTTTATCAGTCACAATTACTTCCGGCTTCCCGTAACGCTTCATCGTTTTTCGCAGAAAACTCAATGCTGCCTTACGGTCCCTTCGCTTAGTAACAAACACTTCAAGAACCTCACCTTCATGGTCAACGGCTCGCCACAAGTAACGAGTTTCTCCGTTGATCTGGACGAAGACTTCATCCATATGCCATCGCCATTGAATATGGGTACGCATTGATGCTGCCCGCTTACTTCTAATCTCTGCAGCAAAGAGCGGCCCGAAACGATTCCACCACGCTCTGACCGTTTCATAGCTAACATCGATGCCACGCTCATGGAGCAAGTTTCAACTTTTCGCAACGAAAGCGGAAAACGGACATACATCATCACGGTCAAGCGGATGACATCGGGCGAAGTCTTGAAATATCGAAATGGATTTTTCATTCCCAGACGTCACGAAAGCCAATCCGTTGATTCAAGCAAGTTTCCTCTGACACT
>JAJFIE010000058.1 GCA_021775275.1 Rhodospirillales bacterium
TCACAGGCGACTCCGGCGACCGCCGCCACCGACCTTTCGTTTTCAAAAAACACGGCGCACACGCTTGAGGCACTGGGCGAAAAGAATCTGTCGGATCGCGAAGCCGCCACCAGTTATAATAATTTCTACGAGTTTGGCACCGGCAAGGAGGATCCGGTAGAGAACGCCCAGGATTTCAAACCGCTGCCCTGGACCGTCTCCGTCGAGGGCGAAGTGGCGAACCCCGGCACATATGATCTGGATGATCTGATGAAGCCCCACATGATGGAAGAACGGGTTTACCGGTTCCGTTGTGTCGAAGCCTGGTCCATGGTCGTGCCCTGGGTCGGTGTACCGCTGGCGCAGGTTATCAGGCAGCTGGAACCAACGTCGAATGCCAAGTATGTG
The DNA here is from genome assembly GCA_021775275.1 of Rhodospirillales bacterium. Lineage (GTDB taxonomy): Bacteria > Pseudomonadota > Alphaproteobacteria > Rhodospirillales > Casp-alpha2 > JAJFIE01. The sequence goes on from JAJFIE010000058.1 coordinate 388, forward strand.
GCTTTCGAGACCCTGTTTGATCCGGAACGTATGCCGGGCCAGAAACGGCGCGTCATTCCGTGGCCCTATGTCGAAGGGTTGCGCATGGATGAGGCCATGAACGATCTGACATTGCTGACGCTGGGCATGTATGGCGAACGGTTGCCGAACCAGAACGGGGCGCCAATTCGTCTGGTGGTGCCGTGGAAATATGGATTCAAGAGCATCAAATCCATTGTCCGTATTACATTTACGGAAGAACAGCCGCCCTGCACATGGAATATCGCCAATGCGCGGGAATACGGATTCTATTCCAACGTCAATCCGGACGTAAGCCACCCGCGCTGGAGTCAGGCACGTGAACGGCGTATCGGCGAGGGTATCTTTGCGGACCGTATACCGACCCTGATGTTCAATGGATATGAAGAACAGGTGGCGTCGATGTATTCGGGTATGGACCTGAGTAAGCTCTACTGATCTAGTTCATATATGATCAATTCCGTTCTTCGGCACGCGGCTGCGAAGCCGCTGGTTTTTGCCTGCTGTCTGTTGCCATTGGCGTGGCTGGCATGGCGTCTGTTTGGCGGTGGACCACAGGGTGGCGTGCTGGCCGCCAATCCACAGGAGTACCTGAACCGCTATCTGGGCGACTGGGCGTTGCGGTTTCTGTTGATAACGCTGGCGCTGACACCGCTTAGCAATCTGACGCGCGCACGCGGCTTCGTTCGCTTTCGTCGCATGCTGGGGCTGTACGGTTTCTTTTACGTCTGCCTGCACCTGTTGAGTTATACGTGGCTGGATCAGGGGTTCTACTGGCCTGAAATATGGAAAGATATCATCAAGCGGACCTACATTACGGTCGGTATGGCATCGTTTATCCTGTTGATTCCGTTGGCGGCCACATCATGGAATCGCATGATCCAGCGATTGGGTGCGGCACGGTGGCGGCGGCTGCATCAGGCTTTCTATGTCATCGCACCATTGGCCTGTCTGCACTTTTTCATGATGCGGAAAGGCTTTCAGCTTGAACCTGTTATCTATGCGGGCATCTGCGGTTTATTGCTGGCCATGCGATTGGTCAAAAAACTGACTCCATAAGTTACGCGTGGCTGCACCTCCCCCTTTGATGGTATTGTGCCACCATGGGACAGGATAACTCAGGGAGCGGTACGCGCGATGAATAACGATGCAGACATGGAAATGCTTCTGGCGGACATGCGCTTCGAGTTTATCGAGGAAACCCGGGATCGTCTGGAACGTGTCGAGCAGCAAATTGACCAGATCGAGGCGCGCCAGGGCAAGATGGAATATGTTCTGTTGGAACTGAAACGCGATATTCATTCCGTCAAGGGCTCCGCGGCGCCATTTGGCTTTCCCACCATTACGAAAATCGCCCATGGCCTGGAAGACTATCTGGAAACCACGGGCGATCAGGCAAACGTTGCCGCTGAAGACCTGCGCATTTTTATCGACACGATTTCGGACGTTCTGGATGCGGGTGAGGAGCCCGAAGACGAGCTCAAGGAAATGATGTTGAAGGGGCTGCCCAGCGGCCGAACCCAATCGGGCAAACAACAGTTGTCCAAGGGCGCCATTGTCCTGCTCATGCCCAAGGGCGTGCAGCGGAAAATTATTGGTCAGGAACTGGCGCAACTCGGCTTCATGGTGACTATTCTTGATAGTCCTGTCGAGGCCATCGATACGACGTTGATCCTGAAGCCGGATTTCCTGATCACCACAATGGTGCAACCGCGTCTGAGCGGGATTGAGATGGCGCGAATTCTGTCGGTGATTGATTCAATGGCAAAACTGAAAGTGGCGATTCTGTCATCATCATTGCCGGGCGAGGCCAATGTCCCGGATGATTTGCCGGACAGCGCTACCATCATTTACAAAGGACCAGACATGACCCGGAATTTGATGGCGTTCCTGAAAAAGGATTAACCTGGTTAGTGGGCCTCGTCCCAGTTAGCGCCCGTTCCTGTATCGACCACTAACGGCACGTCAAGATGTGCGGCACTCTCCATCACATCCGCGACCAGCGTTTTTGTCGCCTCGATTTCACCATCCGGCACTTCAAATACCAGCTCATCATGCACCTGTAGCAGCATGCGGGCGTTAAGGCCTGCGGTCACAAGCGCCCCGGGCAGGCGGATCATGGCCCGTTTGATGATGTCCGCCGCACCGCCCTGGATGGGCGCATTAATGGCCGCGCGTTCGGCGAAGCCGCGCATGTTGTGCTGGGTGTCATTGATCTGCGGCGTATGGCAACGCCGCCCGAACAGGGTCTCCACATATTCGTATTTGCGGGCGTGTTCCTTGGTATCCTCCATATACTGCCGGATACCGGGATACTGGGTGAAATAGGCCTCGATATAGTCCTTGGCCTCGCCCTGCGGGATACCCAACTGGCGTGCAAGGCCAAATGCCGAGATGCCGTAAATAATGCCAAAATTAATCGCCTTTGCATTCCGGCGGACCATGGGGTCCATACCGTCAATTGGCACGCCGAAGACCTGAGACGCGGTCATGGCATGAATATCCAGACCTTCATGGAAGGCCTGCTTCAATGCATCAATATCTGCCACATGGGCCAGCAGGCGAAGTTCAATCTGCGAATAGTCAGCCGACAGCAACGTATGCCCGGCGTCGGGAACAAAAGCCTGACGGATTTTGCGGCCTTCTTCGGTGCGCACCGGAATGTTTTGCAGGTTAGGATCCGACGAACTTAACCGCCCGGTCGATGCAACGGCCTGGGCATAGGCTGTGTGAACCCGGCCTGTCGACGGATTGATCTGTGCGATCAGTGCATCTGTATACGTACTTTTGAGTTTCGCCAGTTGCCGCCAGTCCAGCACCCGTGCCGGAAAGTTGTGACCTTCGGCGGCCAGGCCTTCCAATACGTCCGCCCCTGTGGCATAGGCGCCGGTCTTGCCCTTCTTGCCACCGCTCATGCCCATTTCGTCGAACAGGATTTCACCCAGTTGTTTGGGTGATCCGACATTGAAGTCCCGCCCGGCGAGGGTGTGAATTTCAACTTCAAGATCACCCATGCGGGCGGCAAAATCCACCGACAGGGCATTTAGCGCGGCTGCGTCGACCCGGATGCCTGTGCGCTCCATTGTCTCCAAAACTGGCACCAATGGACGCTCGAGCATCTCATAGACCGTGACCAGATGATCATGTACCAGACGGGGTTTCATGATGTGATGAAGGCGCAGCGTGATATCTGCATCCTCGGCGGCATAATCGAGAGCCTGATCAAGCGCCACCAGATCAAAGGTGATCTTTGATTTACCCGAACCGGTCACGTCCTTGAACTTGATGGGTTCGTACCCGAGCATGCGCTCCGCCATGGC
>JAJFIE010000059.1 GCA_021775275.1 Rhodospirillales bacterium
TCTTCCGGCAGTTCCGCCTTCGTCTCGATACCCCACAGGCCTGCGCCCAGAATGAACGCCAGGTTGAGGTATGGATTGGCGTCCGCGCCCGGCAAACGGTATTCCAGACGGCAGTGGGTGTCGGGCGCGGTAACAACCCGGACCGCCGATGAATAATTCTGCCGCGCCCATGACGCCGACTTGGGCGCCCAGTTGCCGGGCGCGATACGCCTGTATGAATTGGTGGTGTGGTGGGTCAGCGCCATGGCGTCGGGGATCATCGCCAACATGCCGGCAACGAAATGCCGGAACAGCGCACTCATATCCCCGCCATCGCCACTGTCGCCGCCGCCCACAAACAGGTTTTCGCCAGATGCCTTGTCGGAAAGCGAGACATGCGGATGCTGCGACAGACCGGGAAACCCTGCGCCCAGTTGCGCCATGAACGACGCCGTCAGGCCCCGTTGGCGGCAGAACGCCTTGGTAAACATCTTGAACACCAGATGGTCATCCGCCGCCCGCATGGGCGTGGTGTCGCGCAAGGTCGCCTCGAAGCATCCGGGGCCAAGCTCAAGACTGAGCGCCAGCAGATCAATCCCGCCACCAGCCAATGTCTCACCCAGACTGGCGACGAAGTCCGCATGGGTCGCGGCGCTCTCGCCTGCCCAGCACCGGTTATCCTTGGCGAAGGTTTCCAGCGTTGCGAAGCCGCTTTCGCGCAAGGTTGCCGCATCTTCATCGAGAATGAAAAACTCGGACTCGAATGCCGCCCGGACACCGAACCCCAGGGCATCGGCTTTGCCGATCTGACGCTGTAACAGGCGCCGCGCCGACAACGCGGCCGACGCTCCGGCATAGTCCGCCACCATGAGGCAGGCATTATCTTCGAACGGATAGGAACGAATGGAAGCCGGATCGACGCTGACGCGCTCCCCCACGAAAGGACCCGCGCCAAATACCTGCTCACCGGCATCCCACTGCGGCAGAACATTGACGAACGTGCCGCCACCGTCCATCACGCTGGCGACGTCGCCAATCCCCAGACGGCGCTCGCGGAACGTGCCCATGAGATCAAAAATGCCGACATGGGCTGTTATAACGCCTTCGGCCGCGAGCACCTCAACGGCGTCCGTCACAGAAATATCTGATGCAAAGACAGGAAAATTCCCCATCGACTCCCTTATCATCCATCCAGGATAGCCCGTTGACCGGCCTGAATGGCGCCCTGTTGATCGCCCCACAATTCAGCGTGTGGTGGCATTCGATGCTGTTTCGCATCATTTATTGTTTTAACCATCACTGACTAGGCAGATTCCATGCCAAATCCGCCGCACCACACCCTTTCTTTCCATAACAGACTGGAATCAAGGGAGAATTACCGCAAGCATGGCGAAAATCGCCTGCGCCAGCTTCCTGCATCGAATGATGCATGTTTTCATCATTCGATGCAAATATTCATCGTTTTGATGATTTTTTGATACTACCAGTATTTCGGATAGCTGACGCCCTTTCGCAGGTTATTGAAGACCAGCGCCACCAGGGCAATCACTATGGCGCCGACCAGCACGGGAAATACCAGAAAGTCCCAGGCGGGTGACAGGGCCATGACCACCAACGGGTCTGCACCGGCGGGCGCATGGCCGGTACGCGTTACCTGCATGAGGGTAACCGCCAGTCCAACAGCAACGGCCATCGCCGGCCACCCGGCGCCCAGCAGGTTCAACACCACCAAACCAACTGCGGTCGAAATCAGATGGCCGAAGACGATATTGCGTGGCTGGGCCAACGGGCTGTCGGGTGCGGCGAAGGCCAGAAAACAGGATGCCCCGAACGGAGCCATCAGGAACTCTGTGCCGGTCAAATCCGTCAGACTGGCGACCGCAGCGATGGCGATCATCGCCCCGGCGCCAGCCAGCATCATCGACGATACTGCGGGCGCATTGGGTACGTCACCGCCGCCCGCCATCTTTGTCACATAGCGGAAAATCCGGGTCATGGCGTTTCTCCCGATGCGTACTGGATCTGTTGCTCCAACTCGACAATGCGTTCGCGGAGTGGCGCGGTCATGGCCCCGATCTCGGCTTCCGTGAACCGGGGCGTGATGTGCATGGGACAATTCCAGTCCACGGCTTCGATGGTCATGACCACGGCGCGTTCCACACGGGCGCGGTATCCGGGCAATGCAAGGCGCGCCAGCAAGTCAGGCTCATCTGCTGCATGGACAATACGCGCCCGGGCCCAGATTTTCAGGCGGCGGCGATTGGCGTAATCCATCAGGATCAGCGAGACCCGGTCTGAAACGCCCATATTTCCAACACTGATGTACTGGACGTTACCGCGGAAATCCGGGTAGGCGATTGTGCGCTCATCGAGGACCGTCAGAAAACCTGCGGGACCACCACGAAACTGAACATAAGGCCACCCGTCTTCATTGACGGTCGCCTGATAAAAACCGTCACGCTCGCAGATGAAAGCGGTTTCGGCCTCTCCCAGCGTGTTGACCGGCTCGTCCATGTCTTCGAATGGCTGGTTATAGTCACGACTGCCATAATATTCCTGAGCCGCCTTCACGGACGGTGTGAACGTGATATCGGAAAACTTGCGTCCCATTTTAGGGCACTCCCATAGTGGCGGCGGACACGGCCTGAAGGGGGATCAGGACCGCGCCCGCCTGTCCAGGCGACTCAAGCCGCCTGCATATTTTTGACGGCTCAAGCCGCCTGGCGTTCCAGCGATACCTTGGGGAAATCGATTTCCACCTGTGTGGACTTGCCGAGGATGTTGGTGAGAATATTCATGCCCACATGGACAACGATTTCGACGATTTCAGCATCGGAGTAGCCTGCCGCGCGCACGGCATCGAATTCAACCTGGGTGACGTCGCCCAGGTGGGTGTTCAGGGCGCTGGCAAAAGCAACGGCGGCAGCGGCCCTGGCATCCTGTGAACTGCCCGACCGGTTGGCCTCCATTTCGTCGCCGCTCAAGCCAGCATTCCTGCCGATGGCTGTATGGGCGGACACGCAATATTGGCATCCGTTCCCCTGGGCGATCACAAGCGCGATGCGTTCACGGGTCTGCGGGTCCAGCGCGCCACCTTCGGCGATGCCATACAGCCCGAGGAATGCACGAAGCGCATCCGGGGAATGGGCGAGAACGCCAAGAAAGTTCGGAACCATGCCGAGCTTGCCCTGGATAGCATCCAGCAATGTTTGCTGATCGACGTTGGCGGTGTCTTGAGTAATTGTTTCAATACGGCTCATGATTTTATCTCTCTGCGTCTGACGGGTTAAAGGGTGGCGGGATTTGATAAGCATCCGCACCTGACGCAAAGACTATTATCTATTTCATAAAATGTTTTAATATGCTAAATACTTAATTGTATATTCCATATACCGGAATAATGAATGGATCATTTCCAGTCAATCCAGACCTTCGTGAAAGTGTCGGACTGTGGTGGTTTCGCAGCGGCAGCCCGGGAACTTGCCATGTCGCCCCCTGCCGTGACACGCGCGATCTCGGCCCTCGAAGACCGCATGGGGACACAGTTGTTTGTGCGCACGACGCGGTCTGTCCGGCTGACGGAAAGCGGCGCCCGGTTTCTCGAAGACGCACGGCGTATTCTGGCGGACTTGCAAGAGGCCGAAGAATCAGCGGTCGGCTCGCACGCATCCCCGCGCGGCGAGCTTCGGATCACCGCACCTGTCCTTTTCGGGCGGATGTTCGT
>JAJFIE010000060.1 GCA_021775275.1 Rhodospirillales bacterium
GCTGGGAAGAACAGGGTATCTTTGGTGATTTTTGTAGGCTCAGGATGTCAGGTTATTTTAGTATTTTTATGTTACGATTTCAAAATGAAATCGTAATCAATTGAAAAATATAATAAAACAGACAAGGTTGTTGGTTCGATGCTACGGCGGTTCAGAAGCGAAATGTACCATTGCTTCGACATTAATCACCCGGTTTGTTCGTTTGACGGTCGCATCAGGATTGTTCGAGTGTGGATCAGGATCCGGTTTTGGCGAGAGTGCTTTGATCTGGGAATTTCAAAATCCACCCCGGTCAGAAACATCGATTTTTCCTTTGCCCACGTGATGAATCTGTTGTCACTTGGTAAATCCGAGGTCAAAATCCTACCGAATGATGAATTGTCGAGGAACCCCAATTCAAAGTTAACAAGTGGTTAAAAATTACGTAATATCAATGAGTTAAGAGACCGCGTGCTGTTAAAGAAGATTGATTGGCGATTATCCTTAAAATCTAACTGCAATCGTAGATTTAGTCACTGAATTGCACCGAATCAGTGAGGATTTTGAGTTTTTGGTGTCGATTTTCAGGGTGCATTCCAATATTTCCCATCATAACTGATTATTTTAGCAGATCATGCTATGAACAAAAATAATTGTAAAAACAATAGGTTACTACATATTTCTTTTGAACCTAATGGGAAAATTCAATAAAAGCAGCAATTAAAACAACAAACGTAGTTGAAAATAAAGAAATCTCGGGATATTTCGTAAAGTAACCGGGATGATCGTGAAAACCCGACACGCATCCGGGTCAATCGACCACCCTCGAAGTTCGGGATTGTTTGTTCTTTGCGCTATCGGAGTGAATTTTTCGTGTCCTCGGCAGCCAGCAAACGCTCCTACACCATTACCTGTTCTTCGGCGTTTCGCGATGCGGTGACTGCACTGGCTCATGGACGAGGCGTGAATGTCGCCGATCTGGCCCGTTCGGTGGTTCTGCTCCTGCCCACGGAGACAATTCGCGCCTATCCGGATCCGGGCGAGCCGGCCCGTGAGGATCGTGAAGTGGTAACCCTTAAATCCGGGCCATCGGCAGGCCGTCCATGGCGACGAAAACCCCGTTTGCAGGTGAGAATTTCACCCGGCTACGATCCGAAATTCATCCGCCGCGCCCTGGCCATATCACTGGCCATGGCGGATGGTGATGCAACGGTGTTTCTGGAAGCCCCCGGGATTATTGCGGGTGGTAATGTGGAGGCCCTGAAGGATCTGGAGGAAGAAATTATCCGCCTGCGAGCCGTGGTTTCCGCGCTCAGCTTCGAGCCCTTGCCCGATGGCGTGACGAGCCGACAGGAAGCCCTGCACGTCCTCGGCTTCTCACCCGGTCGAAACCCGCCCACAGATATCATCAAGGCGCATTTTCGCCTGATGGCGACGATCCATCACCCGGACAGTGGATACGGCAGTCACCAGCGCATGAGCCAGATTAACGAGGCCATGGATTTGCTGAAGCGCCACACCTAGAGCACTCGTCCTTGTCATACACACGCAGACGGCATCCGGTCTGCTGTTGCTGAAATGGATTCCCGCTTACGCGAGAAGCATGAGAACGGAGTCAATACTGACCCACAATGTTAGAAGGCGACCCGGCAACGAAATTCTCGATGTTATCGATCACCTGATCGGCCAGGGTCTGAATAGCTTCATGGCTGGCCCATGCCACATGGGGCGTGAGAATGAAGTTGGGTCGATCCAGAAGCCGGAAAAAAGGATGGTCGTCTGGCGGGGGTTCCACCGGCGTGACGTCAATGGCGGCGCCGGCGATCATGTCCTGCTCGAGGGCAGTGACCAGGTCTTCTTCGACGATCAGGCCGCCTCGTGCCGTGTTCACGATAATCGCAGTCTCTTTCATGCGCTTGAACTCGGCGAGGCCGATCATGTCCCGGGTACTCGGCAGTAGCGGGCAATGCAAGGTAAAAACATCTGCCGTTTCAATGACTTCGTCCCAAGGCGTGTAAAGTGGCCCGAGCCCGTCAACGCCCTTGTGGGCGGCAAAAACCGGCTCCATGCCAAAGGCCCGGGCCAGGTTGGCAACGGACTGCCCCAGGGCGCCTTCGCCCAGAATGGCGAGGCGTTTTTCGGCCAGATCAAAAATTCTATGGTTGAAGAAACAAAACTGACCGGATTTCTGCCATTCACCTTTGGCGACGTCTTCGCGATAGCCGATGATGGCGCGGCTCAGGGCCAGGATCAGCGCGAAGGTATGTTCCGGCACCGTATTCACGGCATAACCCCGGATATTGGACACTACGATGCCGTTGTCCTTGCAGTATGCCAGATCAATGGAGTCCGTTCCTGTGGCGGCGACCGCGATCATTTTGAGGTCGGGTAGCTGCTTCAGGACGTCTTCGCGTAAATGAACCTTGTTGGAAATGGCGATGGTCGCGCCCTTCAGGCGCTCAACGACCTCATCCGCGGCGGTCTTGCCGTGTTCGGTCCACTTATGATCAAAACCCGGTTTACGGACGATAACGTCCGGTGCAATGGTATCACGGTCAAGAAAGACAATCCGTTGACTCACGGCGAGGGCCTCCTGGTCAAATAAATTTCAATAAAGCTTGCGCGGGCTCTCCGTCCAGCGTGCCACCCATACAACATAGGTCCAACGTCCTTGGGCCACCGTCCTAGAACGGATCACGATGGATTGAAACCTTTTTCACAGGGCAATCAAGGCAATCAGGGTAACCAGGGGGAACAGAGATTAACGGAGCAGAGTGCCGGATACTGATGAAAACGTATCGAACGCGCCAACACCGGCGTTGGCCGTTGTGGTGATGTCCACGGCCAGCAACTCCGCCAGGGCGCCACCAAGGACCAGCAAGGCAATGGTTCCTGCAAATACCAGCAGTTTGCCCGCCAGGCCGTCTTGTTTGGCGAATAATGGTACCTCAAACTTCTCGACGGCACCGTCATCCAGACCGTCTTCTGCTTCCAGACGCAGGCGTTGCGCCTGAAGTAACTCGGCGCTGGATTGTGTCCGATACAGCCAGTCAGCATGATCCTGACGGGTGCGGGTGTGGGGAATTTTTACCCGGATAGAATCGTCTTCTACAGGTTCCGGGAGGTCACCGTAAATCGACGATAACAGGCTGCGTGCGGCTTCTCGGTCGGGCTCTCTCTCACCCGATAAAGTTCCGGATAACGTACCAATATCAATAGGTTCTTCAAATTCAAACTGCGCCCGGTCAACGTCAGCCCTGATCGGCGTTTCAGATAAAACGGTGGGGCGTTCCGGCATGGCGAATTCTGAGAAATCGATGTCATCCATGTCATAATCAGGAATTTTCATAGAAGCGCTCAACACTGCCATGCCATCGGCGGGTTGCTCAGCTACAGGGACGGTCCCAATCGCAGTAGTGGGCGAAACAACCAATGGAATAGCCTGTGAAACGACTTGTGGCTCCGATATTTCCGAGTTGAATCGCAGAACTTCACGGCGGGATTCCCGCCCGTTTGCGCCGGATACTTCCAGGGTCAGGCAAACCTCATCCACGTCGGCCGCGCTACGCAAGGCGCGGGCCATATCCATGGCGCTATCCAGTTCGGATAAATCCGTGCAGAGATCCACGCGCCATTTGTCGTCCCGGCGGCACTCGACCACCAAAAGACTGCTTGGCCCGGCATAGTCAGGTGTATTTTCAGATATGGGTTTTTGGGCGTTTTCCGGGATTTCTTCTGCGCCAGCCACCGCACGATTGAATGAATCGGCGTCTGTTTTGGATGACGTCAGATCATCACCGGCAATATTCCGGTTGGCAGCTTTTGGCTGCCCCTTGCGCTGGTTCGGATTATCAAAAGAAATCGGGTACATGTTGTTCTCATACTATCCCCTGTATCAAGAGATAGTAGACCTTAAGGGTAAACAAAAGATGAAAGAAAAGCCCTTAAGATACAGAAAACACACATAAAACTGCCAAGAGTTTGGCTGTAACGAACTCTGGTTTCGGCAGGTTGGCATCAGGTCTCTTATATATAAACGGGACCCGGTCTTTTGACTCTTTGAAAAGACCGGGGCTCGTTTACCAACTGAATTGCCGCCTCACCTAAAGCAGGCGAAATGTAATCACTTTCGCCGGAACTTCAGGCGAAACATTGACAATCGTCGCCTGTGATCCAGCGATGGGCACGGCGAAGCTTCCGCCCGCGACAATGCGCTGTGTTGCCTTGCCGCTGATGCGAAGCTCGATGATGCCTTCAGCTACAAGGCCAAGCGTGGGTTCAGGGTTTTCCAGCTTCAGTATTCCGCTGGGCTTAACGTCGGTGGCGAAGATATCCACCTGATCAATCTTGATGCTATCAAGCTCCACTGTTGGCAGGGGGCGGCGATCAATTGCTTCTGTTGGGGGTTGTTCAAAAACAATGAACGGCTCGCCAACCTGCTCCAGGTTGAAATCCAGGAAGATTGCTTCTTCCGTAGCCGAGGCATTATCAAAGCGCAAAATACGTTGGCCTGGCGGTTCGTAGAAAGCATCCCCTTCGCGAATAATCTGCGGCTTTTCACCTTCAACCTGATAGAGGATCGCTCCTTTGGCCACATATCCGACGGCTGGCGCAATGTGAGAGTGAACGGGCGCAATCTGGCCTAACTTGAAATGGAAATCTCCGGCTTCGACCTGCACGACCTCACGGGCGTCAAAATTAGCCGTCAGAATCTTGACGGAACTTTCTTGTGAGCCGGCAGTCGCCGCACCGGTGAAAGCCGCCATGGTAAATGTTGCGATGAGGGCTGCTGTGCGAAGGTATTTGAAGTACGTGTTCATGTCTGAAATCCCTTTTGTGTGACGCCAGGAGTATTCCTGTTGCGTTTAATCTTTGACCGGAGCAATTCATCTGCCCGCTATTTACAGTAACATAACGTTCGTTATGTAATATTTTGTAAATATCGATTGCGCTCGTGTCAATAATAAAATAACGTTCGTTATGTAATAAGGAAATGTGACATGCGCTACAAACCCGGCCAAAAAGAAGAGACGCGGCGGAAGATGCTTACGGCGGCCAGTCAGAGTTTCCGCAGCCACGGATTTTCGGGTGTTGGCGTCGATGGTCTCGCCAAAGCAGCAGGCGTCACATCGGGAGCATTTTATACCCACTTCGGATCGAAGGCCGCGGCGTTCAATGTAGCACTGGCGGCAGGCCTTGATGAGGTCATTGAAGGCGTGCCGCAATTTCAGAACGAGAATGACACTGACTGGGTCAAGGCTTTTGCCCGGTATTATCTGGGCCAAACGCATCGGGATAACCTTGCCGGTGGCTGCGCCATGGCGGCATTGACACCGGAAGTCATCCGGAGTGATCGGGCAGTGCACAAAATCTATGAGAAAAAAATGGCGATCATTGCGGGTTTGGTATCCGAGGGCCTTGCCGGTGGATCGGAGAGAGACCGATTGGCCAGAGCCTGGGCAATGCTGAGTGTGCTCATTGGCGGTATATCGATAGCCCGCGCCATGAACAGTTCAGCTGTTGCTGACGATGTCGCAAAATCCGTCACAGCCGCAGCAATTCTGGCTGCCGGCAAAACCCGCACCCTGTCCGGATGAGCAACGTAGCGATGAGGTTAAGGAGCGTGCTATCCACGCCCTCGCAATACATTCGGAGAGTGCCGCTGGCGCCTCGGCCCGCTACTCCACCCTCTTCCGGTGAAACGATCTGAGCGTCGGATCCCGATCCAACCAATAACAATACAGTGACAACGGCGCGAGCGTCAGATCGACCTGGCGCATCATGCCGGGCCGCGCGATGGAGTTCGTTAGGATATAGGGCAGTGCGCTTCTGTTGTTGCGCTCGACAAAATCGACGATATTGTCGGGCCGGTTTTCCGGTGAGCCGTAACGATTGCTCCAGTCGATTTCGTATACATGGTCGGGCTTGTCGGTTTCCGGGTGCATGGCAATCAGGTCGATCTTGCCGCTACGCCAACTGGCATAAGCCAGATCACGCACACTCGCCGCGCCCAGCCATTGCGATACCAGCGCCGTTTCCGCCAACCGCTGGAAAGTCTGGTCATTGGCCGCTACCGGTCCGAACAGGGCCGAGTAGATACACGGTGCAGCCAAATAGACTTTAAACGAGACCTGGCGCTGGAATCGTTGAGCATCGCCATCGACGCGGACGACACGGCGGATCAGGAAGGCGGCTTCAAGATAATCGAGATACTTGCGCAGAGTGTTCTTGGCGATGCCGGTGGCCTTGGCCAGATCATCCATGGAGACTTCCCTTGCCGTATTAAAAGCCAGCAAGGCGAACAGCCGGTTCAGTTCCTGGGCATCATTGACGCCGTACATGCCAGCCAAGTCCTTGTGCAACACCCGGTCCGAGACGCCGTCACGGATGAACGTGGGCGCGGGCGCGCCTTCACGCTGCTGGCCGAGAACACCTTCGAGAAAGCCGCCGAAGTTCACGTAGCGATGGAATTCTGCATTCAGGTGCGGCAACGCACCCTTGCGCATGGCAACATTGCCGCGCATGCCTTTCCCCGGACCTTTACCTCCAGCACTTTCATGACGCAGATCAAAAAGCTTTTCTTCGGTGTTGCGGAACCGCATGAATTCCAGAAACGTCAGGGGCGGCAGAATAAATGTATCCAGTCGGCCTGAATGGGTACGTTCGCCGGAAATCGTGGTCGGCGCACCGGCGGAAACGGCGCCGATAAACCGCGCATTGGGGCGTTGTTTCGCCAGCGTCAACAGGGCCTCTTCCCATTCTTTCAGATACTGGATTTCATCATAGAAAACATACAGTTCCGCATCCGGCTTGTGGCGATAGCGGCGGCAGAACATTTCGAACAGAGTGCCTAGGTTCGTCGCCGTATAACTGGGTGTGGTCATGGAGCAGTAAAAAACGTTTTGTGGCGAGGTGCCGCGCTCGATCAGGTCGGCCACCATCTGGCGCATCATCACCGTCTTTCCGGCCCGAAGTGGCCCCGCCAACACCAGAACATCACCCTGACCGGCCTTCATCACCCGGGTTACGAAAGAGGGAAAAAACGAACGTTTTGTCGGGCTGCGGAACTTGATTTCCGTCTCATCGGTAAAATCCCACCACGGGTTATCAAAAACCAGTCGGTGGAACAGATCGTTGTCGGAAATCGTATGCACAGATTACTCTCTCTGGTCGAGCCGGATACCGACGTGATGTCGATTCTCCCCGCCCCCGGCGCGGCTGGTAAAGAAGTACAACCGCATCATATGCACAAATATCTGACAGGCAAATGACAAAGATCAACCAAATGATCCTGTTAGCAAAACAGGATATTATTGCATTGAAAATAAACGGTATTATTCTTGATTGCTTTTAATTATCAGGCGGTAAATGCCTGAACCCGGGCGTGCAAATAGGGTGCCACATCCGATTCGAACCATGGGTTTTTCTTCAACCAGCCCGTTGTTCGCCAACTGGGGTGTGGTGTGGGTAAAAATCGCGGCAGATAGTTCCGCCAGTGCGCTACCGTCGCGGTCATGGTCTTTTCTCGTTCGCCGGGCAGATAGTGGTCCAAATAATGTTTCTGGGCATACTGACCCACCAACAGGGTCAGCTCAATGTCCGGCATGTGCGCCAACGCCCTCTCGTGCCATTCAGGCGCGCATTCCGGGCGTGGCGGATTATCGCCGCCGCTGTTGGCCCGACCGGGATAACAGAACCCCATGGGCACAATGGCGATATGGGGGCTGTTATAGAAGGCATTGCGGTCAAGCCCCAGCCAGTCCCTGAGCCGGTCGCCGGACGGATCGTTCCAGGGGATGCCGGTCTCGTGCACTTTCGTTCCGGGAGCCTGACCAATGATCAGCAGCCGCGCGGCTGGCTTCAGCCGGACGACGGGTCGCGGCCCCAACGGCAGATGTGCCGCGCAGATATCGCAGGCGGCGATCTTTCGCTGTAATGCATCAAGGGCGGTCAAACTGGCCATGGGTTATGCGATTCCGGATTCATTCAAGGGAGGCGATCAGGTCATCGACAAATGCCGGAACCACTTCGGTCGCCGGGCCGTAACGAGTGATATCGAACCGGGCCGCACCCTGCGACGGCTCCAGGTTCAGTTCCACGGCGCGGGCATGGGTCTTGCGCACCAGTTCCACAAACCCGGCGGCCGGATAGACATTGCCCGACGTGCCGATAGAGACAAACAGACCGCAACCCAGGAGGGCCTCTTCGATCAGGTCCATGTCCATGGGCGTTTCGCCAAACCACACAACATTGGGGCGCAGCCCACCGCGCTCGCCGCAGCCTTCGCAGACATCCTCCGTTGACATATCGCCCTTCCATGCCACCACATGGTCGCAGGCGTTGCAGCGCGCTTCGCGGTGGCGTCCATGCATGTGGATCAGGTTCTGCGAACCCGCCTGCTCGTGCAGGCTGTCAACATTCTGTGTCACCACCAGAATGCCGCCTGGCCATGCCAGTTCCAGCTTGACCAGGGCATAGTGCGCGGCGTTGGGCTCGACGTGTTGCTCGGTCAGCAGGCGACGGCGTTTATTGTAGAAATCATGCACAGCGTCCGGATTGCGCTGGAATGCTTCCGGCGTGGCCACATCTTCGATTCGCACGCTTGACCAGATGCCGTCTTTGTCGCGAAAAGTGGATAAGCCGGATTCCTTGGAGATGCCTGCGCCGGTCAGTACCACCACGGGATGGTCGGGGGAGATGCTTAATGGTGCCATGTCTAATAATCCTGACTGCCTCCGGCGGTACTTTCCTGACCGCGACGCAGCGCCTATCATGCGACAAAATCATACTGTGGATATCATGCAGGAGGCATCATTGGTCAACGTTCTTTTTGTCTGCATGGGCAATATTTGTCGTTCGCCTACCGCTGAGGGTGTGTTCCGGGGTATGGTGGAGAAGGCTGGACACGGCGATGCAATCACCGCCGATTCATCGGGTATGGCCGACTGGCACAGAGGAAACCCGCCGGACAGCCGCTCGCAGACGGCAGCACGACGGCGTGGCATCGAAATCGGCGACCTGCGCGCACGCCAGACGCAGTTAAGCGACTTCCATCGCTTCGACTACGTCATTGGCATGGATAATGATAACATGTCCGATCTGCGCCGCCTTTGTCCGGCTGGCTGCGAAGACCGGGTACACATGATGCTGGATTTTGCAGAGGACCTTTCCGTCACGGAAGTTCCTGATCCCTATTACGGCGCCACAGGCTTCGAGGACGTGTTGGACCTGATCGAAAACGCGTCCAGGGGCCTGCTCAGACATATTATGGCGCAGGACCTGTAAATGTATGTCGCCTGTTGAATTAATCATCTTCGACTGTGACGGGGTATTGGTGGATTCCGAGGTCATCGGCAGCCGTATCTATGCCGAATATCTCTCATCGCTAGGTTTCCCACACACATATGAAGAAGTTAACGAACGCTATCTCGGCGTTTCAGATGCGACCGTCGTATCCATGTTTTCCGCTGATGGTGTGACGCTGCCAGCGACGTTCATTGACGATGTCCACCGGTTGGAGCACGACGCCCTGTCCCGCGACCTGGAACCTATACCCGGCATCAAGGATGCGCTTGATTTCATCACCCTGCCGATCTGCGTGGCGTCTTCGGGTGTTCCGGCCAAAATCATATCCTCACTGACAAAAACCGGATTGCTGGATTATCTCGACCCCCACCTGTTTTCTGCAACGCAGGTTGAGAACGGCAAACCTGCCCCGGACCTGTTTCTGTTCGCTGCTGAACAAATGAATACTGCGCCTGAACGGGCGCTGGTTATAGAAGACAGCCCCGCCGGGGTGCGGGCCGGAGTCACTGCCGGGATGACCGTGGTGGGGTTTACCGGCGGCGGACATATTCCGGTGGGTCACGGTGAAACTCTCGGTGCTCTCGGTGCTTGCCACATCCTTGATGACATGCGTGACCTGCCGGACTTACTCCGCAAATTTAATTAACAGGTAAGCCGCCAGTTCGGTGTATTTGGCGCCGCCGTGGCCGAGCTGGCTCTGGAACAGCGCGAACTCCGGGACGGGGAACGGTGGAACGCTGAGCACGCCGGCATCTTCCAGCCACGGGCCGATGCGTTCCAGCGGCGTATCCTTGAGTCGCGCCAGGGTTATATGCGGGGTGAATTTGCGTTGTTCCGGTGCGTAGCCTGCCCGTACCACGACGCTTTCTATTTTCGCTT
Organism: Rhodospirillales bacterium; assembly: GCA_021775275.1. Taxonomy (GTDB): domain Bacteria; phylum Pseudomonadota; class Alphaproteobacteria; order Rhodospirillales; family Casp-alpha2; genus JAJFIE01. The sequence goes on from JAJFIE010000060.1 coordinate 10,165, forward strand.
GCAGATGCGTCAGCCCGTCGCATTTTCCCACCCGCGCCCAGACCGAATGGACGTTGCCACGGCGATCAAAATGGCCGATGCCGGACAGTGACAGGTCAAACGCAGGGGCATGGATTTCCGATAGCGCCAGGCTCAGGTCACGGGCGTCTGGTTCCGGCACATCGCCTATGAAGCGCAGTGTCAGGTGCATGTTCTGGGGGTCTATCCAGCGTCCACCAACCAGCCCCGACTGCACCGCGCTCAGTTGCGCGCGCGCATCCACGGGCAGAGGCAGGGCAACAAACAGACGCATCATGGTCGTGTCTCCGGCGTCACAAGTATCAAATTTCAGTTCAGGGCGCGGGGTTGGGGTTTATTGTATGTATCAGTTCGATGCCTTCCAGCACTGAATCAGACAACACCAGATCGTCGGATAGAATATTGCTTTCAAGTTGCTCAGACGTGGTCGCGCCGATGATATTGGCGGTAACGAACCGCCGGGTGTTCACATAGGCCAGCGCCATCTGTGCTGGATCAAGGTCATGTTCACGGGCCAGATTGACATAATCCTCCGTCGCTTGCTCGCCGCGTGGCTGAATGTAGCGCGCGTAATGGGGATAGAGCGTCAACCGCCCCTTGGAGGGCCTGGCACCGTTCAGATATTTACCCGACAAAACACCGAATGCCAGCGGCGAGTATGCCAGCAGGCCACAGTCCTCGCGAATGGCAACCTCCGCCAGACCGACCTCGAAGGTGCGATTCAACAGGCTGTAGGGATTTTGGATGCTGGCCATGCGGGCAAGGCCGGCAGCATCGGCTAAGTCGAGCATTTTCAGCAGACCCCAGGGAGATTCGTTGGAACACCCAATGGCGCGGATTTTTCCAGCCTCCACCATGCGACCGAGGGCGCCAAGCACATCTTCAAACGGCGTCCAATCCTCGTCCTCTTTATGGATGTAGCCCAATTGTCCGAAGAAGTTGGTGGACCGTTCCGGCCAGTGAAGTTGGTAAAGATCGATGTAATCCGCCTTCAGGCGCTGGAGGCTTTGCTCCACGGCGTCTTTGATCTGTTTAGGCCCAAAGCTCAGGTCGCCGCCGCGCACATGAAGAAATGGGCCATCATCGGGGCCGGTGATCTTGGTGGCGACGACGACCTTGTCGCGGTTGCCTCTGGCCGCCATCCAGTCGCCGATGGCGCGCTCGCTGTCGCCCTGGGTTTCGGCACGGCACGGGAATGAATACATCTCGGCGGTATCGAAGAAGTTCACGCCCATGTCCAATGCCACATCCATCATTTGGAAGGCCTCGGCCTCGGAATTCTGTTCACCAAAGGTCATGGTGCCGAGACAGATGCGGCTGACCTGAATGTCTGTGCGGCCAAGAGGACGGTATTGCATGGGCGTGCTCCTGTAGAATCGGGAAGAAGTGTCGGGAAAACGTATCAGAAAAACAGGGTCAGGACCCCGGAATAGGTATATAGGCGTGCGTTGGAAATTTCGCCATTGCCAAAAAATCCGATAACCGGCACATCGTCGCCAAGGCCGCGTTGCAGCATGCGGGCTTCCTCGCCGCGGGCGCCAAACATATGCGGACCACGCGCCGTGCACGAAAAATACAGCGCACCACGAGGCCGGATCGGGATGCGGGCGTTCAACTCGTCGAGCATGCGATCCATGTCGGCGCGGGCGCTGGCCGGATCACGCCGCACGAACATGACGCGGTCACCTGGCGTCACGTCACCACCGATGGCCAGCCACTCCCGTTCAGGATCAATGGCGATCAGATTGCGCACCATGTAGTCGCCGGTGTCGGAGCCAACCACGGGCAGCGCCACATGGACGTATCCGGCGATACGGTGCAAATCGCGGGCCAGTAGCTCACCCACGTCTTCCTTCAAGATTCTGAGCGCAGGCGCGTCATCAAGACCGATGATCACGTTGTCGATGGCGTCGGTGACCAGATGGCTGCCGCTTACCGGCATGCAGCCCTGGCTCATGCCCGTCGCTACTTCTACGCCGGGGCCAAAGGCGACACCGGAAACGCCTCCACCGGTGATATGGTCGGCAATCTGGAAATGATCACTCGTGGATGCGGTCATGCCGCCGACCAGAAAGGCGCCGCCCATGGTTCCCCCTAGTCCGATTGACAGTGACTCCATGGCGTTCAGGGTATCCACGTTGGTGGGGTCACCATGCACGACGGCAAAACCCGGTGTCACCATATCGATCCAGTCTCGGGTCGCCGGGTTCAGGTCCTCGAAACCCTTGGTGGCGGTGTTGAGGGTATGGACGGAGCCGGTAGGAAACTGTGCAATCAGCATGACCACCGCAGGTTCATCATGACACTCCCAGCCATCGGCCAGCACGCCGCCGCCAATGGTGCCTGACCAGTGGTCGATGCCGGTCTTCTGACGAATGTAGGTGAGGATGGAGCCCATATCGTTGGCCAACTGGCTGGTCGTATAGACAAAGCCCTGCCACACCATGCCGGATTTAAGGGCCGGAATAGGGCCAAGAGCATCACAGCAATCCCGTGCCGCATGCGCCCAGTCTTCGCCCGTGGCGTGCGCAGTTCGAAAGCGATCCATGGATTTGAGTGTCCCTGACCCGGCCGATATGTGCAATGCCTTACATTGGAATATCTGGGTACGAACTGGTTGATTCTACGGCCTGACATGCCATATTAGTGCCATGATAATTGTTTACGTTGGGCTATACACACGCGCAACGCCTTACTTGCATTGGGATTTTGGCACCGTAATTCAGGAGCGAACGAGACAAAATGGCACCGGATAACAGATTTAAGTTGAACACCGCCAACATGAATACCGCACAGGCCCATGCCGCAGGGATTGATGTGGGCCTCCGGCAGTACATGCTGCGCGTCTACAATTATATGACCCTTGGTCTGGCGCTGACTGGCGGCGTCGCTTTCGCCGCCAGCACATCACCGGAGCTTATGCAGACCATCCATGGTACGGGATTGCGTTTGGTTGTCATGCTGGCGCCGCTCGGGTTTGTGATTTTCTTTATGGCCCGCTTGCACGCCATGAAACCGGCCACGGCACAGATGGTCTTCTGGGCATTTGCCGTGATCATGGGCCTGTTTCTCAGCTATATCTTCCTGACCTATACCGGGGCCAGTATCACGCGGGTGTTCTTCATTACCGCAGGCACCTTCGCGGGTATGAGCCTCTATGGCTATACCACCAAGCGTGATCTGTCGGGCTTCGGATCGTTCCTGTTCATGGGCCTGATCGGGGTTTTTATCGCCATGGTGGTCAACGCATTCTTGCAAAGTTCGGCCATGGAATTTGTCATCTCGGTGGTCGGTGTTCTGGTCTTCGTCGGCCTCACCGCCTATGACACCCAGGCCATCAAATCCATATATAGTGAAACTGACACGGGTGCGACACAGGAAAAGAAGGCCATCATGGGCGCGCTGCGCCTCTATCTGGACTTTATCAACCTGTTCATCATGCTGCTCAGGCTATTCGGCAACCGCAACTGACGCTATGGCAGTACAAATCGAGAATCAAACCGTCCGGCTTTGCCGGGCGGTTTTTCTTTGTGATTTTTGCGTGTTCGATATTTTATTTACGAAGGCGCAGCCTGAGCGCATTCAGCTTGATAAAGCCTTCCGCATCGCGCATGTCATAGACTGAGTCTTCTTCGAACGTCACCAGTTCTTCCGAGTAGAGGCTGAACGGCGATTTGCGACCGGTGACAATGACATTGCCCTTGTAGAGCTTGAGCCGCACCGTGCCGGTGACCTTTTTGCTTACCTCGTCAATGGCGGCCTGTAGCATTTCACGTTCGGGCGAGAACCAGAAACCGTTGTAGACAATTTCCGCATAGCGCGGCATCAGTTCGTCCTTCTGGTGCGCGCCGCCTTTGTCCAGGGTAATGCTTTCCATGGCGCGACGGGCATGGAACAGTACCTCGCCGCCAGGAGTTTCGTAGACGCCCCGGGATTTCATGCCGACGAAACGGTTCTCGACAATATCAAGCGCACCGACACCGTTTTTGCCGCCAAGCTCGTTGAGCCGGGTGAGCAGCTCGGCGGGCGAAAGCTTTTCACCGTTCACATGGGTCGGATCGCCGGCTTCAAAATCAATAGTGATTTCCTCTGGTGTATCCGGGGCGTTCCATGGCGGGGTTACGCGGGTCAGCACATGATCCCAGTCGGGCTCAATCCATGGGTCTTCCAGCGCCTTGCCCTCGCTGGAGATATGCAACAGGTTGGCGTCCTGCGAGAACGGCGGCTCGCCGCGCTTGTCTTTTGGTACCGGTATCTGGTTCTTCTCCGCATACTCAATGAGCGTCGAGCGAGACGTCAGGTCCCACTCGCGCCACGGCGCGATGATCTTGATATCAGGCTTCAGGGCATAGTAGCCGATCTCGAAGCGGACCTGATCGTTACCCTTGCCAGTGGCGCCATGGGCCACCGCATCGGCGCCCGTTTCAAGGGCGATCTCGATCTGGCGTTTGGCGATCAGCGGTCGGGCGATGGAAGTGCCGAGCAGGTAGGTACCTTCGTAGATTGCGTTGGCGCGAAACATGGGGAAAACGTAATCACGCACGAATTCTTCGCGCAGGTCGTCGATATAGATTTCCTTGATGCCCAGCATCTCGGCCTTCGCGCGCGCCGGTTCCAGCTCTTCTCCCTGACCCAGATCAGCGGTGAAGGTCACCACCTCGCAGCCGTAGGTGTCTCGCAGCCATTTCAGAATGACCGACGTATCGAGGCCCCCCGAATAAGCCAACACAACTTTTTTGATGGTTTTGTCGTTAACCGGCATAGTGCGGATTCCCGAAATTTCCTGAGGTTTGAAATGCGGCGGCAGTATAGGCAAAAGCCCGCACCGGGCAAGCATTTGGGCAAGTACAGCACACCTGTTTCAGGCAAAGGGCCTGAAATTCAATGGTTGCCTGACCACACAATAATATGTCTCAATGCCGGGCGAAATAATCAGGCAGTCACCGTGCAACACAAATCTCCCGTCACATCCGACCCGCTTATCCTTATTGCCGAGGATGAACCGGGTATCGCGCTGATGATGGAGCGCATGCTGGCCGCGGGCGGGTTCGGCAATACACTGCTGGCCGTGACGGCTCCTGAAGTGCTTGTTCATCTGGACTCGCCCCATGGCAACCCTGACCTGATCCTGCTTGATCTGAACATGCCCGGCATGGACGCATCGAATTGCTGCGCCATATCGGCGCCCGGAACTATGCCGACGCTATCGCCCTGGTGAGTGGCGAACATGCTGACGTGCTGAACGCCTGTCGTGATCTGGCCACCGCACACGGACTGCATGTGGTTGGTTTGCTGGCCAAGCCCATCAGTGCCGATGGCCTGACCGCCATGATCGAAGCCGCGCTGAACGCCAGCGGTTCCGACGTCGCCGCTGTCGATGTGGACATCATCCCGCAGGATATCGAGGACGCCTTGAACAATGGCGATTTCGATATCCATTACCAGCCCAAGGCCTCCATCCGTGATCAGAGCATCGTCGACGTGGAAGCCCTGTTGCGCTGGAACCATCCGCGGTTCGACTGGGTTAGTCCGGCTGCGTTCATTCCCCTGGCAGAGCATGTCGGCCTGATTGGCGACATCACTGAATTCGTCCTGCGCACGGCTATTTCACAGGCCGGTCGATGGGCGGCGGAAGGCCTATCGCTGTCGTTGGCCATCAATCTGTCGGCGGACTGCCTGCATGAACGGCATTACCCGGATATGATCGCCGATCTGGCAGCCGAAGCCAGATACAGCCCTGAACGAATCACCCTGGAAATCACCGAAACCAAACTTATGCGTGACCATACCATGGCGCTGGAAATTCTGACCCGGTTGCGCATGAAGGGGTTTGGCCTGTCGGTGGATGATTTTGGAACCGGTTATTCCTCCATGGACCAGTTGCGCAGGTTGCCGTTTAGCGAACTGAAAGTGGATCGGGCCTTTGTGCACGGTGCACACACAGACTTAAAGGCCCGGGCGATTCTGGAAACCAGCGCTCGGCTGGGTCGGCAGCTTGATTTGAAAATTGTCGCCGAAGGGGTCGAGAACCAGCGGGATCTGGACGGCGTCACGGCTTTGGACTGTGACCTTGTGCAGGGCTTCTACCTGGCCCGCGCCATGCCTGCGGATCAGCTGGCGGCTTGGCTGTGCGACTGGGTCTCCATTGGTGGAGAGCAGGCGTCGGCCTGAACAATATCTGGCCTAGCTGCTGAGCCAGTCTTCAAATGCTTGTTGCAAAGCGTCCCAGGGTTGAAACCCCGACGTCAGCAGCCCGAACTCTTTTTCCTTTCGCAAGATCACCGAAGGATAGCCGCTAACGCCCAACTGACGCGCACCGTTGAAATCACCAGCGGTTTCATAAACACTGGCCACATCGGCGAAGCGTTCCTCAAAAGCCACATGATTGACGCCGCACTTGCGGGCAATCTCCATCAACGTCGATGAGTCCGTGATATCGCGGTTGTCCGAATAAAATGCCCGCTGTAGGGCTTCCAGATAATCCAGCACCAACGGTCGCGCCACGGAACGCACCACACAAACCGCCCGACAGGCGGGTTCGGTATCATAGATAAAGCTGTCGCGCTCAAAGAAAGCGAAGTCAAAGGGCTGGCCTGATCGTTCGGCCACGGTTTCCCAGTGATGCTGGATTTCAGCTTTCCCGGCTTCATCCATGGGGGTGCGCGTCAACGGGCGCAGTCCCCCCATCACCGGAGTCAGGTCCGCGCGGCCTTCCGCCAGTTCAGCGATGATTCGCATGGTTGGCATAAAACCCCAACACCATGAACACATGGGGTCGGCCACATAAAGAATTTCGCGTTCCGCCGGCTCGGTGGTGGGATCAGCCATAATGCCTGCCTATTCTGCTGTCGAATGATTGAGAGCTGCTTCGCCTTGTCTGATTCTGGCGGCCGTGCGCAGGGCCTCTACGTCCCGTTCGCTGGCCGACTTCAACTGCCCGCAGGCGGCCAGGATATCACGCCCCCGGGGTACCCGGATGGGCGCGGAGAAACCGCCGTCGTTGAGGATGGCGGCGAACTTCTTCATATCCTTTGCGCCCGAGCATTCATAGAGCGCGCCGGGCCACGGATTAAATGGGATCAGGTTGAACTTGAC
>JAJFIE010000007.1 GCA_021775275.1 Rhodospirillales bacterium
GATCATGTAGCGCATCCGAAAGCCTGTCCTCGATCTCCCGCGTTCGGCCCTGCCAGTGGAACGGGTCATCCAGCCATTCGTTCTTGTGCGAGATATAGGTCCAGGTCCTGATCCGTGCGATTCGATTGGAAAGCGTATCAATGTCACCGTCTGTCCGGTCAACGCGTGCGACATGATCGGCGAACCAGTCGACGGGCAGACCGCCTTGCTCCGCCATCAGGTGACGGTATACCCGATCCAGCAAGCGGGTATGCCCGATAGTCCATTCTTTTTCGAAATCCGGTATCTGGCAAACATCCCACAGCAAGGCCACTTCGTCCGGATTGCACGCCATGTCGCTTATATCATGATCGCGGGTTAATTCATTAAGGGCGCGCTCATCGTCCGCTTCACGCACCCGGACCAGACCATCGGTCATGGGCGGCAGGCGCAGACTGCCCTTCAATGCCTCCAGTGTGTTGGTGACAATGTCGGGGTTGCGCCAGTAGACCTGCCGATGCAGATCGAACTCATGGTTTTCAATGCGTTCGATGGTTTCCAAATCCAACGCTGCGGCATCCGCCGTTACACCAAAGGTTCCATCGGTTGTATAACGCCCTGCCCGACCCGCTGTCTGGGCCAGTTCCGCCGCCGTCAGATGCCGGAAACGACGTCCGTCAAACTTGCGGGTGGAGGCGAAGGCTACGTGTTCCACATCCATGTTCAGCCCCATGCCGATGGCGTCCGTCGCCACCAGATAGTCCACATCGCCATCTTGATACATGGCGACCTGGGCATTGCGCGTGCGTGGACTGAGCGCGCCCATGACCACGGCAGCGCCCCCACGCTGGCGTCGCACCAGTTCGGCGATGGCGTAAACATCATTGGCGGTGAACGCCACCACGGCGCTGCGTGGTTTCAGGCGGCTGATACGGGCCTGACCGCTATAGGTCAGCTTCGACATACGTGGACGCGACTGGAAGTCCACACCCGGCACCAGCCTGCGAATCACGGGCAGCATGGCTTCTGCGCCCAGAAAAACCGTTTCCGACATTCCACGCGCATGCAGCAGCCGGTCGGTAAACACATGTCCCCGGTCCGGATCCGCACACATCTGGATTTCATCGATGGCAAGAAAATCCACTGGCCGGTCCAGCGGCATGGCCTCCACCGTACACAGATAATACAGCGCGCCGGGGGGAAGAATTTTCTCTTCCCCGGTCACCAGGGCAACCTTGTTCGCACCCTTGACGGCGACCGCGCGGTCATAATTCTCCCGCGCCAACAGGCGCAACGGAAACCCGATCATCCCCGATGGATGCGCCAGCATCCGGTCCATGGCGTAGTAGGTTTTTCCGGTGTTGGTGGGACCCAGAACAGCCGAAATATTCTGCGCTGTATCTGTGTTTTTATGCTGCATTCTGAACGATTCCCCGGATCACCTGTCAGGATTTCAACGCGGAAATCGCAGCGATGTGCTCCGGTGAAAGACCGCAACATCCACCCAGCACCTGCACCCCTGACTGTTTCCACTGGCGGGCAAATATCAGAAGATCTTGTGGCGAAATAATGTCCTCGAATATCCAGTTCGGCATTTTGAAGTATCCCGAATCGGGATATGCACTCAAAGGTCCATCGAAATGTTGACGAACAATATCCAGTGACCCGGCAACCACATCCGATGGTGAATGCATCACGCCCATGACATCGACATCATATTCAGCTACCAGGCTGGCGATTTCGTCGAACGGAATATCCTCGGCCTGCAAATAGGATTTGATCGACCCATCGCCGCCGCGTCGTGATGAAAGACCCGCCCATACCGGCAATCCGGTCAACAACGCCGCCTCGACCGCCGGTCGTATACGCACAGGATCGAACATCATTTCCAGCAAGATCATTTCGCACCCGGCATCTTTCAGAATGCCCGCCAGTTCAGTGAATGCCTCGGCATACTGGGATACATCGGACATGGCATCCACATTCGACGCCAATGATCCCAACTGCATGGGGATCGCATGGGAGATCGATCCGGCAACCACGACATCCGGATTACCTGATTGGTCACGGGCCTTTAATGCTGTTTCCACGGCCGCCCGGTTGATTTCCCTAACCCGGTCCCCAATACCTGCCGCCGCCAGCATGGCGCGATTGGACGCATAGGTGTTGGCGGTAATAATGTCGGCGCCTGCGGCAATATAGTCCGCATGAACGCCATACAGTTCCTGTAGGTTCGTCGCTGTCGCGGAACCGCACCAGGAGTTGTCGTCCATTTCCACGCCCCGGCGCTCCAGTTCCGTGCCGATAGCACCGTCCAGAATAACCGTGCCACCGGAATTCAGTGTGTCGGCAATTTTCGAATAAGCCATGGTAATTATCCTTTTGCACCAATGTCACATTTGGCCATGGACTGCGGCCCCGGGCAATACCGTCTTGATGTTTGATAGCTAATTTGTGTCCATCTGTGACCACAGGAAAAAGGATAGTTCCTGTAGCCTTGCATCAACAAAGTGATGCGCGTAAATATCTGCGCAACAATTCAAGAGGACGCAATGATCAATTCTTATTTCCGCCTGTTCACCCTTGTCATCGCGGTGTTTACCTTACCCGGTATCGCGCAGAGTCAGGAGCAGGCGGCTCCATTGGGCGTTACTGACCTGACCATTGGAACCGGCGACGAGGCTGTTCGTAGCGCCAAGGTTTCCGTGCATTACACGGGATGGTTGGCGGATGGTACAAAATTCGATTCCAGTGTGGACCGTGGACAGCCGTTTGAATTCACCCTCGGCATGAGACAGGTCATTCCCGGTTGGGATCAGGGCGTCGAGGGTATGAAGGTCGGCGGCAAACGCAAACTCGTTATTCCACCACATCTGGCCTATGGCAAACGAGGCGCAGGGGACTCCATCCCGCCCGATGCGACACTGACGTTTGATGTCGAATTGCTTGCCGTCAGCCCACCCGCCTTCACCAATATTGATAACGCCGCACTGAAAGACCTGCTGACCCGAGGCGTCAAGATCGTTGATCTTCGCCGCGAGGATGAATGGGCCGAGACGGGTTACATCGAGGGCAGTGAATTGCTGACTGCCTTTGATGGTGAAGGCCGGTTTATTCGCAGATTTCCCGTTGACCTACAGGAGTTCGCCGGACCTGATGAGCCGGTAATCCTGATCTGCCGCACCGGCAACCGGTCAGCCGCAATCGCCAATCTGATGACGGAACAGGGTGGTTACAAGAACGTCTATAACGTAACCAACGGCATCCTGGAATGGATCAAGGATGGCAATCCTGTCGTTAAATAAATTCACGATCAGAGGCAGCGAAACGCGCCTTGTAATGGAACTGGACGGGACGCATGCCGACTGAGTATGCTCACGCCCTGCGAGGCCTTTCGGCGCCCTCATAACATGGATGCCGAATGATGGCGAATTCCGGTGA
>JAJFIE010000061.1 GCA_021775275.1 Rhodospirillales bacterium
CGGGGGGATTTGCGCCACGCAGTGGAAACCCTCGAGAGCGTCAAAGATGATGTTGAATACAGGAACCTTGTGGCGGCGGATGACGTGGTCAAGGTTTCCGTGATCGGGGTCGGCATGCGATCCCACGCCGGTGTGGCGCAACAGATGTTCTCCACGCTGGCGGAAAAAGGCATCAACATTCAGGTGATCTCGACCTCGGAAATCAAAGTCAGTGTGCTGATTTCCGAAGACTATACTGAATTGGCCTTGCGAGCATTGCACACGGCCTACGGGCTCGACGCCGAATAATACCGCGTCATATCAGACAAAAGCGGACCGGTGTCATAAATAGAACATGACGTCGCGATAGACTAACATGCCCGATACCCGAGAGGTTTGAACATATAACAGGGAGAGGTCGAAAGATGTCTGTTGAACAGACACCGGGACCACGCAAAAATGAACCCAGGGCGCACGGCGCGCAATCGTCGCGGCGGTTGCTGGCCCGCGTTCGTGCTATAATGGCCGACCCGACAGGGGCCCAGGAAAGCCTTGACCGCATCGTTGGCATCATTGCTGCCGAAATGGTTGCAGAGGTGTGTTCGCTCTATGTGCGCCGGGCGGGCGATATGCTCGAGCTGTTCGCCACCCAGGGACTCAAATCCGAAGCCGTCCACAATACCCATTTGCGAGTTGGCGAAGGTCTGGTCGGTGATATCGCCGCCCACGCAAGACCGTTGGCGCTGTCAGATGCGCAAAGCCATGCGAATTTCGCCTATCGACCCGAAACGGGCGAGGAAATCTATCATTCCCTCATGGGCGTTCCGGCCATCCGCGGCGGCCGTGTCATCGGGGTGCTGGTGGTTCAGAACCGGACCCAGCGGCACTATGAGGAAGAAGAAATTGAAACCATGGAAACGGTGGCCATGGTGCTGGCGGAGATGGTCGCCGGTGGGGAGCTGGTTGACCGGTCCGAACTGGCGCCAATCGATGGTTTGGGCATCAAACCGTTGCGTCTTGAGGGGTTGCGCCTGAACGGCGGGATCGGGATGGGAACCGCCGTTATCCACCAACCCGCCTACCGGGTTGAACATGTGGTGGCGGACGACATTGCCGCCGAACACGAAAAACTGGAAACCGCGTATTCCGAGATGCACGGCGCACTGGAAGATATGATGGCGGCGGGGGCGTTCGCGGAAGGCGGCGAGCACCGCGATATCATGGAAGCCTACCGGATGATCGCCAGCGACGCCGGATGGCTGGAACGTCTGCACGAGGCAATCGATTCCGGGTTAACGGCGGAGGCGGCTGTCGAGCGTGTCCAGAATGATCTGCGCGCCCGCATGAGCCAGGTATCTGATCCCTATTTGCGCGAACGCATGCACGATATTGAAGACTTGGGCAATCGCCTGATGAGCCACCTTCACGGCGATGGCGCAAATGGAAATGGCAAGGTCCTTCCGGATCATGTCGTTCTGATTGCCAGGAATCTGGGGCCTGCCCAACTGTTCGATTATGATCCCGAAAGAATACGGGCGCTGGTGCTTGAGGAAGGCTCGCCTACGTCTCATGCCGCCATTGTCGCCCGGGCGCTGGATATTCCCGTCGTGGCCCAGGTCAAAGGCGTTCTCGAGCGAATAGAGGATGGCGACCCTGTCATCGTTGATGGCGATAGCGCCCGCGTCTTCGTCCGCCCGGGTGAAGATGTGCAGCAGTCATTCAAGGATGCCCTGAAGGCGCGCACCGCACAGGCCCGCGCCTATGACGCCATCAAGGACCTGCCGGCGGACTCTCTTGACGGCGTGCACATTGAGCTATCCGTCAATGCGGGCCTGTTAGTCGATTTACGCCGCATGCATGAGACCGGAGCCAAGGGTGTCGGGCTATTCCGCACGGAAGTCCCGTTCATGATCCGGCCGGAATTTCCGGAGGTAAAAGAGCAGGAAAAAATTTACCGGGAAGCTCTGGATGAAGCGGCGGGCAAGCCCATTGTTTTCCGCACGCTGGATGTCGGCGGTGACAAGGTTCTGCCATACTGGACCAAGGAAGATGAAGAAAACCCGGCCATGGGGTGGCGATCTATCAGGATTTCGCTGGATCGTCCGGCCATGCTGCGTCAGCAGTTGCGCGCGCTGGTGCGCGCCGCAGCAGGGCGGGAACTGTGGGTCATGTTCCCCATGATTGCGGATGTATCAGAGTTCACGGCGGCCCGCGCCCTGCTCGACAAAGAACTGGCGCGCCATGAGAAAATGGGAGGCGAGCCACCGAGCCACGTACTGGCCGGGTCCATGCTGGAAGTTCCCGCCCTGGCGTTTCAGTTGCCCGCCCTTTTGCGACACAGCGATTTTCTGTCGGTGGGCAGTAACGACCTGATGCAGTTTTTATTCGCCAGCGACCGCGGGAATTCGCGCCTTGCAGGCCGGTACGATACACTATCGCCACCCGTGTTAAGCTTTCTGACGGGGGTCGTCGAGGCATGTAACGCGGCGGGCAAACCCCTCAGTCTGTGCGGTGAAATGGCCGGATACCCTGTCGATGCCATGACCTTGATCGGTATCGGATTCAGGAACCTGTCACTCGTTCCATCGTCAATTGGACCGGTGAAGTCCATGGTCCGCTCTCTGAATGTCGGCGATTTAAAACAATATCTTGATACAGTAGTCAATCTGGATGATCGTTCATTGCGCGAAAAACTCCGCGGCTTCGCCCAGGATCATGGCGTTGTAATATAAGCTAGTGCTTGATTCTTAACCGTTTTTTGACAAAATGGCGGCAATGTAGCCATGCCGGAATCTGTCCGGTGCCGGTTTCGTGCACCATGCGCCCGGAACCTAACGAGAAAATGCGCTTTTGGGCCGATGACGGGCTTCGGTGAGAGTTCCGGGTCAGGTGGCCAGATTGCAGGTGAAATTGGACAACGATGGCTGCGATGGGACAAATGGATAGCTCGGGCATGAGTGACGCTTTTGGTGATACACACGCGAACGACGCCTACACCATCGGCGCGATCTTACAGGGCGCGCGCGAAGCGAGTGGTGAGTCCATTGAAGATGTCTCACGGATTCTCCGTATAAACTGGCGATACCTGCAGGCGCTGGAAGAAGGGCAGTTTGATGAATTGCCGGGAACAGCCTATGCCATCGGATTTATCCGGACCTATGCGGAATATCTTGGTATCAATAGCGCCGACCTGATTATCCAGTACAAAGCGCTGAGTGAAACAAGTCGACCGAAGACAAACCTGGAATTTCCGGAACCTATTCCGGAAAGCGGTTTGCCCGGTGGCGCAATCCTGTTTGCCGGAATTCTTGTGGCTATACTGGCCTATGGCGGCTGGTACCTGGCGACGGAGGAAGACAGCTTCCTGGCGCGCATGGTATCGCCGGTCCCCGAGGACATGGTTGATGCCACCGATCAGAACCCTTCGGATGAAGCAGTGGCGGATGAAACCGTTATTGTTGAAGAAACCACACCCCAACCCATTGTGGTGGAAGTGGCCGAAGAGATTGCGGAACAATTGCCCGAAGAACCGATGGATGAAATTACGTCTGTCGAGGAAGAAACACCCGACGTCACCGCTGACGCTTCGTCGGAAATCGAAGCTGAATTAACAACTATCGCCAATGAGGCCCCTGTGGCCGCAGAGGCTGTCGAAGAATCCGTACAGGAAGTCGAGGCTGTTGTTTCAGAACCTGTACATGAAGAGGCCGTGACCGAAGTTACTTCATCAGTTACCTCATCCGACGCAGTGGAGACGACGCAGCTAGCCACGCCAAGCGAGGAGGCTCCGGTCGTTGAACAGGCTGTCGACACGGATACGCATAGCGTCGCCCGGGAAATTGAAACGGTGGTCGCGGAAACGGTTGAGGAGGAAATTCAGGAAACCGTTGCCGAGGCACCCGAACCATTGAGTCCGGATGCCGTGCCGGAAGTTCAGGAAACTGCTGCGGTACAGGAAGA
>JAJFIE010000062.1 GCA_021775275.1 Rhodospirillales bacterium
CGTTCGATGGCTCCGGTGGCCAGCACAACCTGTTTGGCGTGGATTTTCCAGAACCTCTGGCGCGGCAGATAGCCGCCTTTATCGGGACCCAGGTGGTCGGTCACCCGTTCCAGCGCGGTCAGCCAGTTATAGTCATAATAACCGCTGATCGTGGTGCGCGGCATAATGCGGACCTCGTCCATGCCCGCCAGTTCGGCCAGCGTCGCCGCCACCCATTCAGACGCCGGTTTGCCATTGATCTCGGCGGTATCGGCCAGCAACGCGCCGCCCATTTCACCCTGTTCATCGGCAATGATCACCCGTGCGCCGGTTTTACCGGCGGCCAGCGCGGCGGCCAGACCCGCCGGTCCCGCGCCGACAACCAGCACGTCACAGTGCGCGTGCACGGTTTCGTATTTATCGGGATCGGCCTCGGTCGGGCACAGGCCCATACCGGCAGCGTGGCGGATGCGGTCTTCGTACCACATCCATAATTTGGGCGGCCACATGAAGGTCTTGTAATAGAACCCCGCAGGCATCAGCCGCTTGAACCAGTCATTCACGGCGTTGATATCGTAATTCACGCTGGGCCAGGCGTTCTGCGACGCGGCTTTCAGGCCATCGTACAGTTCCACCATGGTGGCGCGGGTGTCGGGGTCGGTATGACCGCCCTCCTCCATCTGCATCAGCGCATTGGGCTCTTCCGAGCCGGCGCTCAGGATGCCGCGCGGGCGGTGATACTTGAAGCTGCGCGCCACAATCTTGACGCCGTTGGCGATCAGGGCCGAGGCCAGCGTGTCGCCCGCAAAACCCTGATAGCGCTTGCCGTTGAATTTGAAGTCGAGCGGTTTGGCGCGGTCGATGCGACCGCCATCGGCGAGACGGTTGGCTTGTTTGCTCATTTACCCTGCTCCCCACCTTCGATTTCGGGCGGTTGTTCGCCGGACTTGTAGAAGCCCAGGAACTGGTCCGTCACCGTATCGCGCACCGCGTTGAACCAGCGGCGACAGCCATGAGTGTGAACCCAGCGTTCGTAATGAACGCCCTTGGGGCTCTTGCGAAAGAAGATATAGTCGCCCCACTCCTCGTCGCTGAGGTTTTCCGGCTCCTTGGGCCGTACGATGTGGCCTTCGCCGCCGTGACCGAACTCGCTCAGATCACGCTCGCCGCACCAGGGACATTTGACTAAAAACATTTCTCTCTCCCCCGGTCAGTGCGCGACGGCGGCGGCAGCCGCCTCGTCGATCAGTGCGCCGGAATAATGCCGGTCGATGGAAAACGGCGCGGCGATGTCGTGCATTTCGCCACGGGCGATGGAATGAGCGAACACATGGCCCGAACCGGGCGGCGCCTTGAACCCGCCGGTGCCCCAACCGACGTTGAAGAACATGTTCTCCACCGGTGTCTTGGAAATCACCGGGGACCGGTCCAGGGTCACGTCGGTGGTGCCGCCCCACTGGCGCATCATGCGACAGCGCGAAAAGATCGGGTACAGTTCCACAATCGGCCCGACCACATGTTCGATCTGATTGAAGCAGCCGCGCTGGGAATACGAAACATACGGATCGCCGGAACCGCCGATGACCAGTTCGCCCTTGTCCGACTGGCTGACATAGGCATGCACCGTGTTGGACATGACAACGCAGTCGATGACCGGTTTCATGGGCTCACTGACAAAAGCCTGCAAGGGTGTGCTCTCGATGGGCAGGCGGAAGCCCGCCATGTCAGCCACCACATTGGAATGACCGGCGACCACGACACCGACTTTTTTAGCGCCGATATATCCGCGCGTGGTCTCACAGCCCTGCACCACGCCGTTCTCGATTCGGAAGCCGGTGACTTCGCAGTTCTGGATAATGTCCACACCAAGGGCATCGGCAGCGCGGGCGTACCCCCAGGCCACGGCGTCATGGCGGGCGGTGCCGCCGCGCCGTTGCAACACGCCGCCCATCACCGGATAGCGGCAGTTCAGGTTCATGAACGGCACCATCTGCTTGCATTGCGCCGGGGTCAGGAACTCGGCGTCCACCCCGTTCATGTAGTTGGAATTGCCGCGCCGCTGGATTTCCTGCATGTCGTGCACGTTGTGGGCCAGATGCAGCAACCCGCGCGGTGAGAACATGACGTTGTAATTCAGCTCCTGGCTCAGGGTCTCCCACAAATTCACCGAGTGATTATAGATGGCGGCGGACTCGTCCCACAGGTAGTTGGACCGCACAATCGTCGTGTTGCGCCCCGTGTTGCCGCCGCCAATCCAGCTTTTCTCCAGCACGGCGACATTGGTGATACCGCACTCCTTGGCCAGATAATAGGCCGTCGCCAGACCATGCCCGCCGCCACCGACGATGATCACATCATACGCGGGTTTGGGATCCGGGCTGCGCCACTGCTGCTCCCAGTTCTGATGATAGCTGAGCGCATTGCGCACCAGCGAAAAAACCGAAAACTTTGACTTTGGATTAGATTGTGGATTCGCCGCCATAACCACCCCGCCTGAAATCGCCCGGCCCGGCGCCGTCAGCCAGAAAGAAGGCCACGCCGGAGCCTGCCATAAGACGCTAAACGGTGTTAGCATGCATGAACATACAGGACATGACCAGGGGCTAATTTAGACGCCAATGCCGAGTTAGCGCAATTACCGGAATGCTCATAACCTTGCCTCAAAAAACCGACTCATCCCGGATCGGGTTGAGATTTCACGCCTCCATGCCATGATGCCGCCTTAATTCGTGGCTAGCGTCGGCTTTCTTGAACTTGTGCGTTGAAAGCGCCTCTCTCGCCTTGCCCTATATCCCTCAAACCGAACTGACAGACAGGAGTCAAAGATGATCCGGCCATTCACCAACAGCCGCAACTTATCACGTACGCTAGCGGCGGCGGGGCTCGTCGTATCGCTGGGCATGGCCACGAGCGCGACGGCGCAAAGCACCGAACTCTCCCCCACCCTTGAAAAACTCAAGGCCGCCATGGCCATGGATCACCGCAGCGAGAAGAACGTTGCCCGTGATGACAATCGGGAGCCATTGAAGGCCATGGAATACTGCGGCCTCAGAGATGACATGACGGTGATCGAATTCGGTCCCGGCGGTGGCTGGTATACGGAAATCCTGGGTCCGGTGTTGCAGGAAAAGGGCGCG
>JAJFIE010000063.1 GCA_021775275.1 Rhodospirillales bacterium
TTTATCATAAATCGGCAGCAGCTGCTTGTTGATGACCTGTGTCATCGGATACAGACGGGTTCCACTGCCACCGGCTAATACGATCCCCTTCATGTTGACGCCTCCTTCGTGGGCCCAAGGCCGAGTCGCGCACCATCGTAACGGGCTCCGGACAGGGGGCGCCACCATTCTTCGTTATCCAGATACCAAGCAATGGTCTGGCGTAGTCCGGTCTCAAAATCAACAGAGGGCGCCCAGCTCAATTCGCTGCGGAGTTTAACTGCGTCGATGGCGTAGCGAAGGTCATGACCCGGGCGGTCAGCAACGAACGTAATCAAACTATCATGTGGTGTGTTGGCGTTATCCGGGAACCGCCCGTCAAGTATCGCGCAGATACCGCGCACGACATCCATATTGCTGCGCTCGGCATCTCCTCCGACCAAATAGGTCTCGCCCAACTTGCCCCGTTTCAGAATTGTCAGTAACGCAGACGCGTGATCATCCACGTAGAGCCAGTCCCGGACGTTTTCCCCGGTGCCATAAACCGGCAATGATTCTCCCGCCAGAGCACGCAGAATCACCAGGGGAATCAACTTCTCAGGAAACTGATAGGGGCCGTAGTTATTGGAACAATTACTCAAGACAACAGGCAAGCCATAGGTGTGCGCCCAGGCAAACACCAGGTGATCCGAGGCAGCCTTGCTTGCCGAGTATGGCGACCGTGGCCGGTATGGCGTTTCCGGTGTGAAGGCGGGATCATTAAAGGTTAGTGATCCAAATACCTCGTCCGTTGAAACGTGGTGGAAGCGGAATATTTCCCGTCTGTCTTGCTGAAGAGTATCGAAATACGCCAATGCCGCCTGAAGCAACGAACAGGTGCCAACAATATTGGTGCTGATAAAGTCCGCCGGGCCGTCTATGGACCGATCAACGTGGGATTCCGCCGCCAGATGCATAACCGCATCTGGCTGGTGCGTCTCGAACACCTTGCCCACGGCCTCTCCGTCACGGATATCAACCTGCTCGAAAACGTAGCGCGGGTTCCCCTGGACTGCCGGGAGGTTGTCGAGGTTCGCTGCATAGGTCAGGCAATCGAGATTGATCACATGATCCTGTGTCTGGTCGAGAATTTGGCGAATGACGGCCGAGCCGATAAAACCTGCGCCACCGGTAACGAGAATTTTCATGGATTTAGAACACCTGCGGCAAATCTTTAAGTCCGGGATGCCCGGAATCTTTTTCAGAAACGGTGGCGTCGCCTACGGCAACCGGCCAATCAATGCCCAGTTCGGGATCACACCATAACAGGCCCGTATAGTGTTCGGGTGAAAAATGGTCCGACATCTTGTACGTGATCTCGACATTATCGCACAAGCTACAGAAGCCATGGGCAAAACCAATGGGAACCAAAACAGCGGTCATTTTGCGCGCATCCAGCTCGAACGCTACATGCTGCCCGAAGGTCCTGGAATTACGGCGAAGATCAATAACCACATCGTATGCCCGTCCGCGGGTCACGCGAACCAGTTTGTGCTGCGCGCGGGGCGGTAACTGAAAATGAAACCCGCGCACGGTTCCGGCGGCGGCGGAATGAGACCAGGAATCCTGCACGAATGTTGTATGAATGCCGAGGGCAGAAAATTTTTCAACGTCATAGGTTTCAGCAAACCCCCCCCGCTCGTCGTCAAACAGATCAAGATGGATAATCTTCACGCCATCGAGGATCGTGTCTTCAATTCTCATAGGCGTCCTCCCCCGCGAGGAATCGCCGGATGCCTTCCTCTAAAGAGATTTTGGCCCACCACCCTGGTAGAGCAGGGCCACTCCAGGGTTCTGTTGGGTTTCGCGATGGCAAAGCAAAGGCATTCCACTGGCAGTCAATTTTCCGGGGCTCTACAGTTTCAAATGCGGCAATGACCTCACTCAGGGTGTATCGCTTACCGCTGCTGATCGCATAGGGGCCACCCACAACATCATTGTCCATGGTATGAATGAGCGCGTCGACAACGTCATCCACGTAAACCAGGTCCATCACCGTGTCCGGCGCGGCGAGAGGCAGAGCTGTGCCGTTGCGAAACGCCGAGCGGATTGCCGCCATCAGTTTCTTGCGCCAATCCCCCGGCCCGTAGATGTCATAAAGCACCAATGTCGTTGCGTTAAAGTCATGCGCATCCACGTAATACGCCAGAATATCTTCGAACGCCTGCTTCGTCGCCGCATAGAGGTTTACAGGCCGATAATCATCGCTGTCGAAGTACTGAAAGAACGTTGCCGGATGGATCAGGCGTCGGGCACCTGTCTGCTGCATGGCTTCCAGCACCTGGGTCCCAAAAAGTACGTTGGAGCCAATCAGCGAGGCAATCTGATCGGAGGAGTGATTACGCACATACTGGGTCGCCAGATGGCAAACCAAGTCCGGCGCGCTGGCCTCTATGAGGGCCGTCATGCCTTCTGTGGACCCGTCGTGTTCATGGACAGTCAGGTTATCGGTGAGTTGACCAAGACGGTTTTTGTCAGAAGTCGGGCGGACAACCACATGCACTTGACGCCCGACACTCAACAGATGCCTGACCAACCGGGACCCCAGATAACTGGTGGCGCCCGTGACGAGGACGCGCTCAGTATTGCTTGGCGAATTCTCTGAAGACATCGCAAACATATCCTAACTGGCTTTCATCCATGCCCTGATGACATCCTAACAGGATGCCCCCCTGCATGACACGGTCCGCATTGGCGAAGCCTTTCGGGTCGGCCCGGTGGGCAACGTCTGCAAATCCTGGCTGACGCAGGATGTTGCCCGTGAAAACGGTACGCGTCTGAACGTCATTAGATTCGAAATGAATTTGCAGATCCCGCCGTGAAAACGGCGCGTCCTCACGAACGATCAAAGGCACGGCCAGCCAGTAGGTTTCGGTGTCCGGTTGTTGACGGGGCAAGATGAACCATTGCTCATATTCCGCAAAGAATTCCGTCAGCCTGGCGAAATGTCGCTGCCGCCGGTCACCATAGTCAGGCAGGCGGTCAAGCTGCACCAGACCGAACGCCGCGGAAATTTCCGATGGCAGGAAGTTATATCCCACGTCGCCAAACACAAATTTGGAATCATATTCGATTCCATCGACCTCAACATTAAACCGATCCTCGATGGCCTCCGATTCGCCAACCAGACTGGAACTGCGGCCCCATCCTCTCAGTTGTTTGGCGCGCCGGAAGAGTTCATCGTCATTAAAACATACCATACCGCCAAAACCGGCGCCGGTCATAACGTGAGAGGCATAGAAACTTGTGGTCGCAATATCCGACAGGGACCCCGTCGGCGCGCCATCCAGCAGGCTCCCAATGGTATCCGCGGAATCCTCAATGGTCGCTAGGCCATGTTTGTCAGCAACCGTTTTGATCATTTTCCAGTCGGCCAGATTGCCAATCAGGTTGGGAATCATGAGCGCCTTGGTCTTTGGGCCGATCATGGCTTCGATGCGCGTCGGATCAATCACATAGGTATCGGGTTCTACGTCAACGAAGACCGGTATCAGCCCCTGCTGGATCAATGGGGCCACCGTTGTCGAGAAGGTCAGCGCAGGTGTGATAACTTCATCCCCGGCTTCAAGGCCTAAGCTGGCAATAGCGAGGGCGTTGGCCGACGAGCCGGAATTCACCATCAATCCCGTAGACTTGCCAAAGGTTTCAGCGACGCGAGCCTCAAATTCATGAACTTTCGGGCCGTCCATGAGTGCTAATGAGTTGCTGCGAAGCACCGAAGTGACGGCATCAATTTCTTCTTCGCCGTAAACGGCCTGAGCATAAAATACGCGCACGGGTTTTCCCTCTTAATCCAAGTCTCTATTCAACATCGGCGGATACTACAAAAACTCGCGGGTCGCAACCAACCCCAACAGCACAGGGACACAGCAGACGATAGCAGTTGCTAATCGGAACGGCTATGCGTGGTCTCTGATCGTTCGAGATTTGCTTCCGGCACAAGCTTGCCAAGCATTTGTCGGACGGCCGCTTCGTCATTCTTCTCACAGATTAACCTGAGTTCATCCAGGGCAGTCCTGACTTCATCGATCAAAGCGGCGCGGGGCGCCGCAAGCAGCAGTCCGTCGGTATCCGTCTGGACTATGCCTTCTGAGCCGTGGAAGACCTCCTCAAACAGTTTTTCTCCGGGTCGACATCCGGTAACGTTGATTTCAATGTCAACACCGGGCTCCAATCCCGCCAGGCGGATCATCTGTTCGGCCAGGTCCATGATGCGGACCGGCTCACCCATATCGAGGACGAAAATTTTCCCGGCATGGGCTGCCCCCGGTTGAGCCACCGTGGACGCGAGCAGAACCAACTCAACGGCTTCGCGGACAGTCATAAAATAACGGGTCATGTCTGGATGGGTTACAGTCAACGGTCCACCATACTCCAACTGCCGCTGAAACAGCGGTACGACGGAACCGGTAGATCCCAGCACATTGCCAAAACGCACGGTGACGAAATTCGTGCCGTACACACTGTTTTCACGATCCAGGTCCAGCGCCTGACAATACTGCTCGGCAATACGCTTGGACGCTCCCATGATGTTGGTCGGATTGATAGCCTTATCTGTGGAAATCTGGACCATGGTGGCAACGCCATGATGAATACAGGCATTTGCAACATTTACTGTTCCTAAGACATTGGTGGTGACGCCCTCGCAGCAGTTTTCCTCCACCAAGGGAACATGTTTCAGGGCGGCGGCATGAAAAACAATTTCCGGCCTGAAATCACCAAACACCTGATCAATGCGCTTTGCATGACGTACATCGGCAATGAGGGAACGGCGGTTAAGCGCCGGAAAGCTTTCTGCAACTTCACGGTCAATCTGGTAAAGTCCGAATTCGGAGCTATCGAGCAAGCCGATTTCGATTGGCCTAAATGTCGCGATCTGACGCACCAGTTCGCTACCGATGCTGCCGCCTGCGCCGGTTACAAGAACACGCTTGCCCGCGATAAACTGCCCCATGGCCGTCTTGTCGAGGGATGTCTGCGGTCGGCCAAGAAGGTCTTCCACATCAACGGGCCGCACATCAATGTTTTCCGGGCCGCCAGGCCTGAAGTCCGTCATTCTGGGCATACGCCCCAGTTTAATACCCGACATCGTGCACTGATCCAGAAGATGGCGAATCGTTGCACCGTCAAAATCATCCTTGGTAAGGATCAGGCGTTGCGGCTTTTCGCTCTGTTGCGTCATCGCCGCAACGGCCGCGTCAAAATGTGATACAGTGTCTATTACCGGCACACCGTGAATTTGCTGTCCAACCCGTTGTGGTTTTTCCGACAGGATTCCAATCACGCGATATTCCGCGTTTCCGCCCTGAGAAAGCGCACGGATAAATAATTCCGCCCCGTCACCTGCGCCGGCCAACAAAACCGGGATACGGCGTTTGCCCCCCGGGGCATCCTTGAAATCCAGACTGCGGTCCCGGGCTATTCGGTATGCCATCCGCGGCCCGCCAAGCAGGGCCATGAGCACCAGCCAGTTGATAAAGGGCAATGATCGAGGCAAGGATTCCAGCCGTGTCCAAACGAACATGACCATAAGAAACAAGAGCAATGTCAGACTGACGGCTTTGGCGATGGCTGTGAGATCACGAACAGAGGCATAGCGCCAAATACCTCGATACAGACCCGTATACCAGTAGACACCGGCGCCGATTACCGTCAACGTCAGGCCTCCGGCGAGAAGTTGTTCGTCAAGAACCCTTGAAATGTCATCGCCCTGTCGAAGATATATTGATGCGACGAACGATACCGCCGTCATGACGATGTCATGGGCGTAAGCGATTATACCGCGAGCGTTTGTTTTCTTTTTCATGGGCAGAGTGCTGAATGGATCCCTAGTTTGACCTCATCCGCCAACACCAGCATCCAACACCAGCATCGAGTGTGCGTCGCACTCTTGTAACACAATATGTGCAGGCGTCCAGTCCACCACGCACTAACGACCATTAACCTGGATGTTCGGGCGCTGGGACCTGACGTTGGCGTCCGGCAAGACAAACTGCCGTGGCGACAACAAACGAGCCCTGCAACCATGATGACCAATAGGAAACGCTGAACAGGCTGGACGCCCAATAGGCCGCCCAGACACCGAGTGCGGCGAGAAGCGCAGGATCGCCTGACGCCAGAAAGCCGCGCGCCCACCGCAGGACGTTATACCCGATGCACATCAACATGACAGCGAAACCAACGATGCCGGTCTCCACAATAATTTCCACCGCCCAATTGTGCGGATGCAGTGGAATATTGCGGGTTTTGGTAATCGAATTCCAATCTGCAGCGGATGCGAGCTCGTTTATTACGTTAATACCAACACCGAACCATCGGTTCGATTCGCCAGCGTTCCACGAAAATGCCCAGATTTCCTGGCGCTGCGGGTCAATGAGCCATATGGGAAATGGTAAGCCGTTCGGGTCCAGCGCATAGTTCGGATTATAGTAAAAATAGAGCCATCCGATGATCGTGCAACCGCCCAAAACAATGGCCAACAAAGACAGGGCCGTAATTTTCATGCGCCGCTTATGAAGCGCATACATCAATCCGACAACAATCAAGACGGCAAGCAGTCCTGCCATGGCAGAGCGATTTCCGGTTACCCACATGATAACCAGAATATCGATAACTGCGATGAAACAAAGAAGCGCCCACTTCCCACGTAGACGCACAGCGGCCCATATGAGAACGGGCGCCAACAACGCCCCCGACGTTGCCGATTCCTTCAAATACCGCCTGGCGTCAACACTGGCCCAACCATCGCCGCGTAAAACCCCGATTAGCTCTGACGGACCGAGCAATCCGATCACGGCCAATGTTGCCAGAACAGCGGTCGAAGCGACCAGGGTGATAAGGCAGCCATTAAACATCTGCGGATTACGGTTTAACGTCGCCCATAGAAAAACTGCAATCAAGATGTAAATCAGTGACCGCGCCATCGTCGTAAAAGAAACTAGAGGTTCGGACGAAACAGCGAGACTGGGTATCCAGACGACAAAAGTGAAGAGAACAAGTAGCCCACATTTCCCACTCATGGCGCCCTTGGCGCGCGCCCAGATTTCACCTCTGTCCGGCAGAAAGGGAATACAGACAAATGCCGCCAGGACCGCTGAAGCAAGCACTGATCGACCGATAATAATGGAGGGGATTGAGATTCCCAAAAGCACGAAAAACAATCGAGACGTCACGTTCGTCAAAATGAAAACCTTGGTGTCCGTGGCTGTAAAAAAGTATAATCAGAAAAGCTTATTACATCACTAACACGGTGTTGTGTAGCCTAGATTAATGAGGATTCCCCCTTCATCGTAATTACCTGTCAAGCCTGATGCGAGCCTGACGTCCTGAGAAAATGTAATAGGCCCAATACAACTACAATGGCGGCGGTAACGGAAAAACCGGGATAGCCCGCCGCGCCGACAGAGGCAATTCCCACCAGCAGAAGCCCGCAGATCATCACGGCACAGGTCACCCGGCCATGACTAAGGCCGGAAGCGACAGCCCGCTGATAGAAGTGTTCGCGGTGTGCCTGCCACACCTTTTCACCACGGACAGCACGCCTGATAAGGGTTATTGTTGCATCAGCCAGATAATATCCGGGCAATACAAGCGCGGCTACCCACTGGCCGGAGGCTGCCAGGGACAACAACATCCATCCGAGCAAAAACCCGAGGGGTGCGCTTCCTACGTCGCCCAGGAAAACTTTGGCAGGGGGCCAGTTCCAAATCAGAAACCCAGCCGACACACCCAACAAAACCGCCGCATAAGGCGCATAAACATCAAGACCCGGAACGAGATAGCCGATAATAATGACGCCAAGACAGACAGTCGCCGACTGGACCCCTGATATTCCGTCGATGCCGTCCATAAAATTAAACAGATTAATAAACCAGACCCAAATAATAACGGCGAACAGCGTATCCATGGGCGTATCCAAGAACCCCTGGAATATTAACCCCTGAAATGGCGCGAATCGAATGGCCAGCCCGGCGGCTGCCAGATGTGCCACAAGCCGAAGGAGCGCTGAAAGGCCTTTCAGATCGTCAATCCACGACAGAATCCCAAGCACCACGGCGATGCTGGTAACCACAGCAATCTGACTAAGGTCCGGGTCGTTTCCCGCAATCCACGCCTGTCCGCACCAACCAATGACGACCACAAAAAGAATTACAATTCCGGCGCCCTTGGGCACCGCTGTCGTGTGGCTGGATCGTTCATTGGGAACGTCCAAAACAGCGCCTTTACGAAGGGAGCTAATCAACGGTCGCAACAACAGGGCCGTAGCGGCAAAGGCGAGCACCATTTCCATGAGCAATACCTGCCAGTCCGTCATCGGGTGCTGCGCCTCATACTTTGGATACCAGAAAAGACCCGATGGCCAGATAGCGGAGGCCCGAACCATCAAGCGTTTCCATTGCCTGGGCAGGGGACGCGGCGAGAGGATTTCCATGCAAATTCAAGCTGGTGTTGAGCACGGCGCCGATTCCTGTCCTCGTCTCAAATGCGGCAATCAAGGCATAATACTCCGGATTGGCGTGAGGTGTCAGGACCTGTGGGCGCAACGTGTTGTCTCCTCGGTGTATCGCCGCGCACAAGTCCCTGCGCCCCTCAGGTGTGGCGCAAAATGCGGTGATCATGTGTGGCGCCGGCGTTCGTTTCATGGACCAGTCTTCGAGATATCGCGGGGCTGCTCGATCAAGAATAGTCGGCGCGAAGGGCATCCAGAAATCTCGCGACTTGATCTGGTCATTTATGGTGAAAAAACTCTCCATATACCCGGGATGTGCCAGGATTGCCCTGTTTCCAAGGGATCGCGCGCCCCACTCGTTCCGCCCGGAAAACCGCGCGACGATGCTCCCTTCGGCCAGCAGGTCGGCTACGCGATCCGTCATGTTGGTCAGACGCTCGATTTTATACTGCGCCGTGGAGGCATGAGATTTCAAAAATTGCTCGATCTCTGAATCGTCATAGGGCCGCCCTAGATAAAGATCTGCCAAGGGTTGGACCGCGCCATGCTTGCTGGCAGCAACATATGCCGCGCCCAAAGCAATGGACTCATCACCACACGAGGGCAAGAAATAAGCCGCATCAAGGCAATCAAGTTCCTGAATCAACATGTTCAGCTTAACGTTCATGAACAGGCCACCACCGAAATAAACATGGCGGATGCCAGTTTTTTTCACGGCATGCCTGATCCAGGCAATGACCCGCTCTTCCAGAACCCGCTGCACCGCCGCCGCAATATTATCGAAACGCTCACCGCTCGCTGTATGGATGAGATAATCATAGAATTGTCGGCTCGCCACCGAAGTTTTAAATTTGAAAGGATTGTCCGGATCCAGATCAATGACGGGTCGGAAAATTCTTTCATAGACAGCTTCTGCATAGTGTTTGGCATAAGGGGCTAGTCCCATGACCTTGTAT
Organism: Rhodospirillales bacterium; assembly: GCA_021775275.1. GTDB lineage: Bacteria > Pseudomonadota > Alphaproteobacteria > Rhodospirillales > Casp-alpha2 > JAJFIE01. Next base: position 9,424 of record JAJFIE010000063.1, read on the forward strand.
TCGTGCTCCAGGGGCCGCATGCCGAGAAAGCGAGTCGTTGCAGAGTAAAGGCCACCCAAAGACTCTGTTTCGAGTGTTGCCCCGAGGCAGGTCCACACACCGTCTTCATCCACTCGTGTTACCGTCGCACTGACCCCGTCTCCGCTGCCATCAGCCGTGAATATCAGCGCAGGGGTCTCGCTACCCAACCCGTGAAATGCTGCACGGGCATGACAGATATGGTGATCCACATGTGATCGCGGTGCTAAGTTCAGATGCAGTGCTGTGAGGTGTCGTTGTAGCTCAATGCGGCCCTCTGTCAGCAGACTCTTTTGTCGGGAACGGCGTAATGCCCGAAATATACCCGGCGCCATAGAGCCTAAAGCAGAGCGCTCCAGACGACGCGCCAGACCAACTACGCCAGACCTGCTGGCGCCGTCGTTCAAGTCATCATGGAAAAGATAGTCGTAACATCGACTGGGAAAAGTCTGAACTCCAGCCATTGCAATTTCGTCAATATCATCAGGCGCGAGGTCGACTTGGGCCAATATGGATTCAATTGCCCCAATGGGAAAAGCTGCGGAATTCTTGATTCCATCGACTTTTTCCTGGCTTAGGCCCGCCGTTACGGCACCATCCTCCATCAGAAACGCTGTAGAGTTATGTCCGCTGTGAATTCCGAGAATGCGCATAAAGTTGTGTCTGAACTTTCATCAATATCGTACCTGCGACAGGGCAGGAGTATCATAGCTGTAACGCATATCGAAACTTTTGCACAATCTGTTCGTCAGTGGTAGGTTGCCGACCTGATTCGCCCCCACTGATTATCCAGAGACACAACATGGCAGAAATTGAACTGACCCCACCCACTGAGGAGGAGCGCGCCACGTGGCCTGAAGAGGTCATCGTCGCGCTGGAAAAGGCCTTCGAAGATGGTCGGGGCGCTATTCAACCGCTGGTCGATCTACCGATGAAGAGTTGTGTACTCATTACATCGAAAAAGGGCAGCGTGCGAGCTAATCACTATCACAAGACTGACTGGCACTTTTGTTACGTGATGGAAGGGGAGATCGAATACCATCACCGGCCACACGGAGAACCGGGGCCAGGTAAAACAGTCATTGTACGCAAGGGCGAGTTGTTTTTTACGCCGCCCATGGTCGATCATGCCATGGTTTTTCTGGCCGATACCACGTTCGTTACCCTTGGGCGCAACAGCCGCACCCAGGATGTGTATGAAGCGGACGTCCGGCGTATCGACTATGTTACGCCGGACACGGACTGATACTTGACGCCATGTTTCATCGCCGGAACAATTGTCGGCTGTGCGGCGGTGAAACGCTCACGCTGGCTTTGAGTTTAACGCCCACACCGCCTGCGAATGCTTTCGTTGGGCCGGACGCCTTGCATGATGAGCAACCGTGTTATCCGCTCGATCTATTTTTCTGTGATGACTGCGGCCACGTGCAGTTGCGGGACGTGGTTGATCCTGAAGCCCTGTTCAAAAATTATGTGTATGTATCGGGGACCTCACCATCGTTCGTCCGCCATTTCGAGGAATACACCCAATCGGTGATTACTTCAGCGTCGGATACAGGGCTTGTTGTCGACAGTGGATCCAACGACGGAACGTTGTTGAAGTTTTTCAAAGCCGCAGGATACTCCGTACTCGGAATTGATCCGGCGCGAGACATTGCTCGTCAAGCGACAGAGGCTGGTATAGAAACACGGCCCGAATTCTTTACCCAGGCGCTGGCACAATCGATCCGCAAGGAGCGCGGTCCCGCTACGGTTATCACCGCAAACAATGTCTTTGCTCATGCTGACGATCTGGCTGACATCGCCGACGGAATCGAACACCTGTTACACGACGATGGTCTGTTTGTGTTCGAGGTGTCGTATCTGGCAGACGTCGTTGAGAAGGTTCTCTTTGATACGATTTACCACGAACACCTGGCCTACCATACGGTCAAGCCGTTAAAGCGGTTTCTGGCGAAACATGGCCTTGACCTCTTCCGCGTACACCGCGTGGACACCCACGGTGGCAGTATTCGCGCCTATGCACAACGGACGGGTGGGCCTCAAGTGGTAGATGGGTCAGTCGATGCGTTAATTGAACTGGAGGCACAGCGTGGACTGGACCGGGCCGAGACCTTCATTGGCTTCGCTGCACAGATCGATGCCCTGAAGACGGAACTGGGCGGCTTGTTGAACGGGCTTCGCGCTGAGGGAAACTCCATTGCAGGGTTTGGCGCACCAGCAAAAGCGACGACCCTGATGTATCATTTTGACCTGGGGCCAGAGATCATTTCGTTCATTGTCGATGACAGCCCGCTTAAACAGGGGCTTTTTTCGCCGGGCATGCATATTCCGGTGTTGCCGAGCAGCGAACTTTACGAACGCCAGCCCGAATACGCAGTTATCCTAGCGTGGAACTTCGCCGATCCGATTATACTGAACCACGCCGAGTACCAAGCAAAGGGGGGACATTTTATCATTCCCTTGCCCGAACTGATGGTCCGCTAGACATTTGTTTTACAGGAGAGCTTTCTAACCTATGACCTCTTTATTGCCATCGTCCGATATTGAAGAAATCATCCAGCGGATCCAATCCGTCGCACAATCCCTTTCCGGCAAGAACCTGCTGCTTACCGGTGGACGCGGGTTCCTTGGCCGGTATTTTGTTGAATGTTTCGCAAGGCTGAATGCCGAAGTGCTCGAAGAACCGGTGCACATCTATGTGTTGGACAACCTCATCACCGCTGGTGAGTTGGGCCGTACCGCACCCTCATTCCCCAACGTTACATTTCTTCAACACAACGTTATTGAGCCATTCGATACGGATATCACGTTCGATTACGTTGTTCATGCGGCCGGGATTGCCAGCCCCTTCCATTACCGTGCGAAGCCTATTGAAACGCTGGAAGTCGCCATCGCCGGAACCCGAAACATGCTCGAAATCGCCAAACGGGATCACGCCAGATTCTGTTTTTTCAGTTCCAGCGAAATTTACGGCGATCCTGATCCAAAACATGTCCCCATGCAGGAAAGCTATCGCGGCAATGTATCGTGCCAGGGGCCACGGGCCTGTTATGATGAGGGCAAGCGGGTTGGTGAAACGCTGTGTTATATTTACCATGAACATTTCGGAGTTCATACGAACACCATCCGCCCCTTCAATGTTTATGGGCCGGGCATGCAGGAGGACGACTATCGGGTCCTGCCAAATTTTGCCAACCGCCTGAAGGCCAATATGCCATTTAATGTGTATGGCACCGGCAACCAGACCCGGACATTCTGCTATCTGACGGATGCCATCGTTGGGTTCCTAATGGTCATTCTGCGCGGAACACCTGGCGAAGCCTACAATATCGGTAACCCGAAGCCGGAGATTTCGGTCAGCGAGCTGGTTGATTATATAGAGAAGGTTGTTGGTCGACCTATTGAGCGAAATATCATTGAATACCCCGACAGCTACCCTGCCGATGAGCCGCTACGGCGTTGCCCGGATATTCATAAAGCTAGAATACAGCTAGAGTTTGATCCGGTGGTTCTTCTGGAAGACGGGCTGGCTCGGTTCCTCGCATGGACGGACGCCACGTACGAAGGAAAGATTTAGCGTGACGCGGCGCGCCCTGCAATTCGGTCTGGTTGGGCTGGGGCGCTGGGGACGTAATATTTGCCAGACGGTTTCACGTCTGAAGGGCATTGAGCTAAGCGCAGTGTGTTCCGGCAATCCAGATGCATCATCGATGGTGCCTCCCGGCTGTGAAATTCACCGCAACTGGGAATCGCTGCTCGCCCTAAAACGCCTTGATGGCCTGTTGCTGGCGGTACCCCCCTCTGTTCAGGTCGAGATTGCCCTGGCGAGCATTGAACGACATCTCCCGGTCTTTTTGGAAAAGCCGCTTGCTACGGATATGGAGACCGCCGCGTGCATTTACCGCACGGCGACACAGGCAAAGTGCCCCGTTCTGGTTGATCACATTTATACCTTTCATCCGGGTTTTCGAAAGCTGGTGCAGTTGGCGCGGACGAACGGCTCCGTTAATTGGCTTCGATCACGAGGTGGTAACCATGGACCGTATCGCACGGACATAGACCCACTCTGGGATTGGGCTCCCCACGACGTATCCATGTGCCTTGCAATCATGAACGGCTTGCCCATTAGCATTGAGGCCTCGATTTCCCGGCAGTCCAGGCATCCGGGTGGTATGGCTGCCAATTATTCTGTCAGCATGGTGTTTCAGGACGGTGCTGTGGCGGAACTCGAATTTGGCAATGCTATGAGTGAAAGAATTCGCGAGATGTCCGTAGGCACATCGACCAGTAATTTTGTATTCAAGGACACAGAGCCATGGATTACCCATACATGCCGAGATAATGAAAAACATCACTATCCCTATCGTCGTCAACGTGCGCTAAGTGTCGCGATCCGGTCATTTTCGCGAAATATTTGGAGCGGGAACAGCGCCAACAGGCAACTCAGACAATCGGTTGATGTGACGGCCACGATTGCCCGGATTGAGTCGGCGCTCGGCGATTAATCTTGGTTTCAATTTTCCTTCAGGCGGGAAGAAAGATTTGGAGATATCCATGAGAGAAGTCAGTTTCGTCGTTACGGTCTTCAATAAAGCGGCATTCCTGCCCGCTGTGGTAAATGCGATGCTCACTCAAAAAGATCTGGGCAATTGTGAGTATATTTTTGTCGATGATGGCTCGACGGACAATAGTGTGCAGGTTCTCGAAGAACTGATGCTGGGGCAACAGAACGTCAACATTATTTCACAGGAAAACACCGGTCCCGCCATCGCTACAAACCGGGGCATTGCGGCAGCGACCAAACCTTTTATCAAGCTGGTTGATGGTGATGATGTTCTTCATCCGCGCGCGACCGCCATGCTTCTTGACGCCATGGAAAGGCATGGTGTGGGCCTAGCCTACTGCGATATGGAACTGGTCCCGCTCGATTCAGACCGAATGGCAGCGCCGGACGTTCCTTTATCAGGTAATCCATCCTATTGTGATGAGGACCCGCTCTGGATGCTGACAAAAAAATGTTTTTTTAATCTTACCTGCATTCTTGCGTCAACGGATTTGCTGCGCGAAACCGGCGGGTGTGATCCGCGTGTACTACTTCAGGATTATTCCCTGGAAATTGCCATGGCGTACAAGACAAAATTTGCACATGTCACGGACGTTCTGGCATGGGCGCCGTCAATTGAGGCAGTTTCTGAGAACCGGGCCTCCCAGTTTGGCGCCGGGGCACAGGTTCTCCATGACTTAAACTTAGCCTTGGCATGTTTTGTAGCGGATCGTCCTGCGCTTGAATCTAGAATCAAGGCGCGGATGCTTCAGCGTGCGGCGGGGCGCGCATGGAAATGGGCGCGACGGCACGAGGG
>JAJFIE010000064.1 GCA_021775275.1 Rhodospirillales bacterium
TGTATCAATTATCCGGAACGTGAGACCGCTGATAGAGCCATTTCCTTCGCGCCGGTCACGGGTGACTCCCGGCGTATCATCAACGATAGCAAGACGCTTGCCGACGAGTCGGTTAAACAGCGTCGATTTCCCTACATTGGGGCGACCGATAATGGCGACCGTGAAGGTCATGCTAACAAGTCTCTACAAAGTGACATGCCGTTAATAACCGGCAAGTCATCACAACGGATGATGATAAAAATCAGCGGTAGGCGACAATATCCGCATTGTCTGCCAGGAAAAAGATCGTGCCGCCAGCGATAACGGGTGGAACAGATACTGAATCGGGCAACTCGATACGGCCCAGTAGTTGCCCTGTGTAGGGCGAAATTGCCCATGCTTCACCATGCGAACCGGTCACGACAAGACGGTCGCTGGCCAACACCGGGCCGGTCCAGACGATAGGGTCCTCCCGGTCCTCCGGGTCTTCAAAACGAGGCAGGCCGCGGACCCAGAAAATCCGTCCATCTTCACGCGACAGGCTGGCGATCTCCCCATCGGTTGTCAGCATAAAGATATAGTCACCTGCCACCCAGGGGTTGCCGATGCTACCCAGTTCACGATCCCAGATGCGTCGTCCGTTTTTCAAATCGAAGGAGGCCATGATGCCACCCTGGCTGACGGCAAACACACGGCCCCGATCTATGATAGGATTCCCACGAATATGGGACAGGGTGGAAACCGTATCTGTCCGTCGGACGGATGTCAGGGAGTCCGACCATATCATTTGGCCAGTCTCTGCCGTAAGTGCTACGAGTTCTCCCGATGCATACGGGACAATTACGATGCCCTCATCAACAGCGGGACTTCCGCCGCCGAGAATGCTTGCGCCCTCGCCGACACCTGAATGCGTCCAGATATTTTCACCCGTGTCGGCCCGGAGCGCGTGAAGGCGGCTATCGATGGTGAGGGCGTAGACCCGACCGTTTCGAACAGTTGGTGCGGACCGCATGGGGCCACGAACATATTCTCGCCAAACTTCCTTGCCGGTGGTGCTGTCGACGGCGATCACATCGCCAAAACCGGTGGTCACGTAAATGCGTCCTTTATAATATGCAACGCCACCAGGAATATGGTCGTCGTCCTCCTCAGCTTCCGTGACGAGATCAATGGACCACAATGATTTGCCGGTATCGGCCGTGAAGGCTGACAGGCGGGTGCTCACATCTAGCGCGAAAACCTTGCCATCTGCGACAATGGGCGTGCCGACAAATCGTTCATCTTCATCTGCGCCGGAACCAACGCTGGCACTCCAGATGCGGGTAACGGTATCGCCAATCATCATGTGATGCATGGCATGGTTGGGATATCCGCCGGATTGAGGCCATTCCGCGTTAGGTACTGGCGCGGGCAGCAGGATTTTTTCTTCAGCTAACGATGGGTCCGCATTAATCGTTTGTTGATGCAACAAAACAGGGATGCGTTTACCGGGCAAAATAACTTCATCTTCAGTGATGAAGTATTCGCAGCCAGCCAGCATGAGAAACAGTATGGCGAGAATGGTGTTGCGGAACATGGCGCCAGGTCTCCGGGCTTTCAATATAAATCAAATACTTACGGTTTTCCGTTATGGCGCGTCAATGGCGGCAAGCAACTCCTGCGCCCGGGCGCGTGCCCCGGAAGGCGCCGCCGCATCCGCAATCAGTTGGCTTAATAGATCTGTGGCTTGTTGCCTGTCACCGGCCCGCATTGCGGCAAGAGCGCTTACTTCGCGTGCGGAAAACCGCCAAGGGTTGTCGTCGCCTGTCAGTGGGGCCATGCGGGAAATGATACCAGCTGGTTCAGCCGTGTCCATTTCGTTCATAGCTTGCAACAATACCGCCAGATCACGGAATTGACGGTCGACGTCACTGTCACCGGCCAGTGCGGCATAAGCCATCGCTGCCGCAGTCCGGTCCCCCTGTTGTGACAGCACGGATGCCGCCCGAAAACGCGCGAGAATTTCGTACCCGCCGCTAGCATCAGCGCTGAGAGTGCTATACGCCTGATACGCTTGTGACAGGTCACCATCCAGCTCAGTGGTCACCGCCAGCGAAAAGCGGTCCGCCAGTTCACTGCGCTGTGAAAAATCATAGGCCTGCCATCCTTTGTAGCCAGCCACGCTCCCGACCAGAATGATGGCGGCGCCAATGACCACTTTGCCGTATCGGGTCCACAGTTTGGAAAAATGTTCTTGCCGTAATTCTTCGTCAATTTCCCGAAGCAGGCTTGTGTCTGTATCTTCGCCCAAAGAACTGAACTCCATAACTGGACAATGAAGGGTTTCTGCCGGATATCACCGGTCGGGTAAAATAGTGAGTCCATTACAGGAACGCAAACATGTTACGCCCGAATTATGCCGGTCTCGATTGTTATTATCGAGGTGTTACAGGTGTTTATGCCGCTTTATCCACGCCATTTGATGGAACAGCCAATACTGGCGACCTGTTCTACCGGTCCTGTTCCCGTCTGGGCAATCTGGCGCATGGCTTCAAACAGGTCCCGCCGTGATGGCGGCGCATGGAAATTTGACCCTGCTGCATCAAAACGTCCACGATATTGCAACGCCAGGTCATTGTTGAATCCAAAGAAATCCGGTGTACAAATCGCATCATAAGCCCGTGCAACGTCCTGTGTCTTGTCAAACAAGTAGGGGAACGAAAAGTCATGCTGCGCGGCGAACAGTTTCATGTTGTCAAACGAATCAGCAGGATAGGCTTCCGGGTCGTTGGCATTAATGGCAACGACGCCAATGCCTTCATCTT
>JAJFIE010000065.1 GCA_021775275.1 Rhodospirillales bacterium
GCTTTCGCCGACAATCCCCATGATCTCGCCGCGGTCCATTTCGAATGAAACACGATCAACGAGGACTTGTGGTCCGTCATCGGTTTTTGCTGTCACCGACAAATCACGCACGCTGAGAATGGGGGCGCTCATTCCCGCACCCCCAGAACTTCGCCCAGACCATCGGCCAGCATGCTGAACCCCATGGCCAGGACGACAATGGCGATGCCGGGGAACGTGGTGATCCACCAGCCAATGGTGATGAAACCCTGCCCCTCGGCGATCATGATGCCCCATTCGGCTGTTGGTGGCTGCACCCCCAGACCCAGATAACTGATGGCCGCACCATTGAGCAGCACCAGCACGGCATCGGACATGGAAAACACGATTGAGCTGAGAATTGCATTGGGTAGCAAATGGCGAAACATCACCCGCGTGTGGCTGTAGCCAAGGCTGACGGCGGCGACCGCAAAGTCGGCGTTTTTAAGCACCAGAAACTGTGCCCGGATCAGACGGGCGTAGGAGACCCATCCGACCAGCGCCATGGCCACGTAAAAGCTGCCGAGTCCCGGCCCCAGTATGACAATGATGGTCAGCATCAAAACCAGAAAGGGAAACGCCAGGACGATGTCGATCAGGCGCATGAACATGATGTCGATCCAACCGCCGAAATAACCGGCGATACTGCCCACAATGGTTCCGATGACGAAGGCGAAGACCACGCCGAATGTGGCGATCTGCAAATCAATGCGCGCCCCCCAGATGACCCGCGACAGGATATCGCGTCCGAAATTATCGGTGCCAAACGGATGGGCCATGCTGGGCGGTTTAAGACGGACTGCCGCGTCTTGCAAAATAGGATCATAAGGCGCCAGCAAAGGTGCAAATATTGCGATCAGCAACCAGGACCCCAGGATTGTAATGCCCATGGCGAGGGGCACCATGCCACTATCGAATTTAAGCCGCCAGCCAAGGCGCGCATTGGCGGAGCGTGCGAGGATCACAACTTCACCCGTGGATCAATGGTCACTGTCAGTACATCAGCCATGAAATTCACGAACACCGTGGCGCAGGCGAAAGTCATGGCGACGCTTTGCACCACCATGTAGTCGCGGGTAAAGATGCCACGGACCAGCAGCTGCCCCATGCCGGGAATGGCGAAAACGCTTTCGATAACCACCGTGCCGCTGATCAGCCAACCGATGTTTACGGCCAGAAGGTTGATTGTCGGGATCAACGAATTGGGCATGACATGGCGCCAGAACACCACGTTTTCCGGCAGTCCCCTGGCCCGCGCCGCTGTGGCCTGATCAGAATGCAGTTCAGCCAGAATACTGGCTCTCAGGTTGCGCGTCAGGACGGCAGACAAGGCAAGGGCCACCGTTAGCCATGGCAAAATCATATGGTGAAGTTTTTCACTAAAGGTTTTGCCGTATCCAGCTACCGGAAACAAATCCAGCTGCACGCTGAACAACAGGATCAGCATGATCGCCAGCCAGAAAGCAGGGAAGCCCAGTCCGGCAGTGGACAGCATGCGGATAATGTGATCGACCGGACGACCGCGGTACTTGGCCGCAATGGAGGCCAACGGCACAGCGATCAACAGAGCCAGCAGGACGCTGCCGCCAACCAGAATAATCGTTGGCTCAATCCGTGTACTAACCAGTTTCAGAACGTCGACCTTATAGAGGATAGATTTGCCCATTTCACCGTGAAACAGATTTTTGACGAAGTAAAAATATTGCGTCCAGAGTGACTCATCGAGGCCGAATTGGGCGCGGATGCGCAAGATGGATTCAGGCGTTCCGCGAGCCCCCAGAAGTGCACGCACCGGGTCCCCCGGAATAGAGCGGACAAGAATAAAGGTAATGACGCTGATCCCGATCAGAACCGGTAACAGTTGTATGGGTCGGTAGAGGATAAATCTATACCGGTGCATGGTTTTCAGGCTTTGCTGCGGTTTCGCGCCAGAAAGTCTAGCAGAACGGGAAAGAAAGCATGTGGTTCTTCAAAGAACGGCATGTGGCTTGAGTTCGGAAACACATGCAATTCCGCCTGGGGCATTTCCTGCTTCATTCGCATGGCGCAGGCTGGCGTCAATTCATCGTGTTGGCCGGTAGTAATAAGAACCGGCGCTGTGATTTTGTGTAAATCAGGAACGCGGTTCCAGTCCTTCATGTTGCCTGTGTACAGAAACTCATTGGGGCCCTGCATGGCCATGTAGGGCCCCATGTTCCAGTCATTCAGCGAGCGCAGAACCGGCGCCGGCCATTCATTCAACCGACAGACGTGACGGTAATTCAGCAATGTAATGGCAGCTTGATATTCCGGATGATCCAGGGTTCCTTCGGCTTCATGGCGCTGCATCATTGCGACGGTTTCCGGTCCCAGAGCACGCCGTAGCCGTTCCAGTTCCGATACCAGATGGGGAATATCGGCCACGGTATTTTCAAGAATCACGGATTTCAGAGCGTCCGGATGGGTCAGGGCGTAGTCAATCGCCAACCATCCACCCCACGATTGTCCAACCAGATGAACCTTACCCAGGCCGAGTGCCTGGCGGACGGTCTCGGTCTCGGTTACATAGCGTTCTATGGTCCACAGGGATTCGTCAGTGGGTCGGTCTGAAGACCCGGTCCCCAGCTGATCGAAAGCAACGACGCGGTAGCCCTCGAATTTCAGACACGAATGTGAATCGCGCAAATAATCACATGGCAGGCCGGGGCCACCGTTGAGGCATAGCACAACCTCGTCACCTTCGCCGAAACTGTAAGTTTTTATGGTATAGCCATCGACCGTTACGTCCTGGCGTGCATCGGGCTCCAATTCCTGCCACATGACCAAGTTTCTCCCTGTTTTTGCCTGGTTTTTACGAATTTCGCCTAGCATTCACGGTCACAGACTCTAGGTATTCGCCCTTTACCTGCATAGCCCTCAAATCTTATAGGGTGAATTAGATTTGTCCGGGCGCGCTACCTGTGACTTAATAGAGGCCATTCGATAAATTTGACAACTCAAGAACGTGTTAGGGCACACATTCGAGGCCTATGGGATGCTTGATACCCTTGATCATCTGGAAGGGGTCTTTGTCGGTAGCAAGACCCTCGAGGGTGCAACCGATATTGCGCTTGGGCTGGTCAACGAGCTTGGCTTTTCTACGTTAATCTATGATTACAGCCCGGTGGCGGTTTCCCATGAGGGAGAACTGGTTACGCCCTCCCACGTGACCATGCGCAACGTGCCGGATGATATGGTCGATTTGTGGTGCCATGGCGGGTTCTATCAGCGTGACCCCGTGCAACACATGGCAATGGCCTCGACAATGCCGTTTGTGTGGTCTTATCGCCGCAACAAGAACTCTACTGCGTTGGCAGGCCGTTTGACCGAAGAACATCAACCGGTTGCGTCTTATCTGCATGATGCCGATCTGATCAGCGGGGTCACAGTCCCCATTCAGCGCGCCCGGGGCGATCTGGCGACCTGCACCGCTATTTGGCATGGCGCACGCGACAGCTTTGAACGGGACGCCAGACACAATCTGGCGACCTTCGGTTTGATCGGACAGGTCTTTCACGAACACGCCTACTCGCTGTTCAGCAAACAACAGCGCCGCAGTACTTTTGCCCATCTGACCCCGCGCGAGCGGGAATGCCTGCGCTATTCGGCGGATGGTTTGACAGCAAAGGAAATTGCCCACCGCCTCAATCGCACGGTGCCAACCGTTACCATGCACCTGCAATCAGCCGCACGCAGGCTTGGTGCGCGCAACCGTGTGCATGCGGTCACATTGGCGCACCACTACCGCTTGCTGGAGTTGTGAATTCGCCCGGGAAAATCGCCCTAACTGGCAGCCTGCGACCTCTGTGACACTACATCGTCGGCCAGTTTGCCCGACAATTCCTGTAAATGATCGAATGCCCAGGCGAAGGTTCCGACGCCCTGGGTCATGGAACGCAGTTCGATGATCATGTCGTGCATTTCCGATTGTGGAATGTGCGCCTGAACTTCATCCCAACCGATCCAGCCCGGCTTTGCATCAAATGCCAGAATATGCCCACGTCGGCCACTGACCAGCCGCTGGATGTTGGATGTGAACTCGTTGGGCATGGAGATGGAGACGTTGCAGATGGGTTCCAGCAGCACAGGCCTACAGTTGGGCATGCCTTCGCGCATGGC
>JAJFIE010000066.1 GCA_021775275.1 Rhodospirillales bacterium
GACGGGTGCTTTTCGTCGGCACCAAGCGCCAAGCGGCGACCCGCGTCGCCGACGCGGCCAAGCGCTGCGGTCAGTATTACGTCAATCACCGCTGGCTCGGCGGCATGATGACCAACTGGCAGACCATCTCCAATTCCATTCGTCGCCTGCGCGAGCTTGATGAAAAGCTCGATGGCAACGAGCTGACCGGTCTGACCAAGAAAGAGCTTCTGAACCTGACCCGTGAACGCGACAAGCTGGACCGCGCGCTGGGCGGTATCAAGGAAATGGGCGGTCTGCCGGATATTCTGGTGGTTATCGATACCAACAAGGAAGCCATCGCCGTCGATGAAGCCAACAACCTGAAAATCCCGGTTGTCGGCGTGATCGATTCCAATTCAAGCCCGGATGGTATTACCTATCCGATCCCGGGTAATGATGACGCCATCCGCGCCATCGAGACCTATTGCGATTTGCTTTGCAATTCCGTGCTGGACGGCATCAAGACGTCGATTACCGATGCCGGTGGTGATCTGGGTGAAGCGGAAGTGGCCCCGGTTGAAGAACTGCCCGCAGAAGCAGACGTTGCGGCTGTCGCCGAAGCACCAGTTGCCGAAGCGCCCGTTGCCGAAGCGGTCGTTGCCGATGAGGTGGCGGAAGCCGCTGCTACGGAAGTGGTCCCTGAAGTTGCAGCACCCGAGACCGCTAAGGACGACGCAGCGCCGGCTGAAAAGGCTTCACCTGAGGCTGAAACTGCCCCCGCCTGATTGCCGGGCGCCCGTTACAGCATCAACGCACAAGATTTGATTTAAGAGGTTTGGAAATGGCTATTACAGCTGCCCTGGTAAAAGAGCTGCGCGAAACGACCGGCGCGGGCATGATGGATTGTAAAAAAGCGTTGTCGGAAACCGACGGCGATGTGGAACTGGCCGTTGACTGGCTGCGGACCAAAGGCCTCGCCGCTGCCGCCAAAAAAGCGGGGCGGACGGCATCCGAAGGGCTGGTCGGTCTGTATGTTTCCGGGAACACCGGTGCCATGGTGGAAATCAACGCCGAAACGGATTTCGTCGCCCGCAACGAAACATTCCAGTCGTTTGTCCTGACGGTGGCCCAGGTCGCCCATGGAATCGGCGGCGATGTGGACGCCATCAAGGCGGCGGCCTATCCGGATGAAGACCGCACGGTTGGCGAACAACTGACCCATCTGATCGCGACCATCGGCGAGAACATGCATCTCCGCCGGGCCACGGTTGTTTCCGTGGATGAAGGCGCGCTTGCCGCCTATGTTCACAACCAGATGGCGCCCGGTCTGGGGAAAATCGGTGTGCTGGTCGGGTTGAATTCCAGTGGCAGCGCCGATGTGCTGGCGAACACCGGCAAGCAGCTTGCCATGCATATCGCGGCGTCCAACCCGGCGTCTGTATCGCGGGATGATCTGGATCCGGAAATGGTCGAGCGGGAGCGCAGTGTGCTTTCCGAGCAGGCGCGCGAAAGCGGCAAGCCGGAGGAAATCATCGAAAAAATGGTCGAGGGCCGCATTCGGAAATACTACGAAGAAGTCTGTCTACTGGACCAGACCTTCGCCATCGATGGCGAGACCAGGATCGACAAGGTGCTGGAAGCCGCCGGAACGGAAGCCGGTGCGCCGGTCTCTGTGGCGGCGTTTGCGACCTATAAGCTCGGCGAGGGAATTGAAAAAGAAGAGAGTGATTTTGCCGCCGAAGTCGCTGCTGCGGTGGGTGGCTGATCCAGCTATTCATTGTCAGGTAAAATCCATGATTTTATCAGGGAAAGCGCGGCACAGGGATTTTGTCGCGCTTTTCTTTATTTCGCGGTGATCATTTCCGCACCTTGGTGTACAATCCGCGGCACCCAGGCCCCACTTACGATAAAATATGGAACAGGTTGAAAACATGCCATCGGAGCCAACTTACAAACGGGTGCTTCTGAAACTCTCCGGCGAAGGCTTGCTGGGGGACCGGGAGTACGGCCTCGATCCGGAAACCGTCGAGAGAATCTGTGGCGAAGTGAAGGGCGTTCATGACACAGGTGTCGAGGTCTGCCTCGTCATCGGCGCCGGAAATATATTCCGGGGTGTATCGGGCGCCGCTGCCGGGATTGAGCGCACAACAGCCGATTATATGGGCATGCTCGCCACGGTGATTAACGCCCTGGCGGTGCAGAGTGTGCTGGAGAAAATGTCCGTCGATACCCGGGTGCTGTCGGCAATCCATATGTCCATGGTTTGTGAACCCTACATCCGCCGCCGTGCCGTTCGCCATATGGAACGGGGCAGGGTGGTGATTTTCGCGGCGGGAACCGGCAATCCGTTCTTTACCACCGATACTGCGGCAGCCTTGCGGGCGGCCGAGATGGGGTGTGACGCGCTTTTGAAAGGCACGCAGGTTGACGGGGTCTATACCGCCGACCCAAATATTGACCCAAACGCCGAACGCTATGACAAACTGAGCTATCAGGAAGTGTTAAGCCAGGACCTGCGGGTCATGGATACATCGGCCGTGGCGCTGTCGCGTGAAAACGGGATACCGATCCTGGTGTTTTCCATCCATAATCCCGGCTCGTTCGCCGAGGTTGTGTGCGGGAAAGGGAAATACACGATCGTCAGCTAAGCTGAAAAGACAGACCGGAAGACAAACAAGGGAGACGGATGGTGTCTGAGATAAATTTCGGAGCGGTGAAAAGCGATCTCGAACGCCGCATGGATGGCGCGATTGATGTGCTGCACAAGGAATTCGCCGGACTGCGGTCCGGTCGTGCGGCGACCAGTCTGCTGGAACCCATCAATGTCGATGCCTATGGCAGCCCGATGCCCATGAACCAGGTCGGCACCATTGGGGTGCCGGAACCCAGAATGCTGACGGTTCAGGTCT
>JAJFIE010000067.1 GCA_021775275.1 Rhodospirillales bacterium
ATCTTTCAACGCCTGCACATAGGGTCCCCATTCCGCGCCCGACATGGTGCCCGCAGCCATCTCCTGACGGGTATGATCCCGGAAATCCTCAAACGTCAGGCCATCCGTCATGACCCCGCTCTCCGATAGCCAGACGATCCGTCCGGCAGTATCTGTTTCCCAAAACCAATCGGAAGAAGACTCCGCAAATGTCCTGAACCGGCCTTCGCTGTCGTGCAATGCCCGCTGGCGGACCATCACAAGGTAGATCAGATAGGCAACCGCCGCGGACAATACCAACCCGACAATCAGAACCAGTTGGTCAATAATTGCTGAATACTTCGCAAGATGGCGCGCGGTCGGGATGACCGTCACCGCCCATACCCGGTTGCCGACGTTAAACTGCTTACTGACTTCATTCGCACGACTATTCGTGGGGCCGCCGATGTCATAGAACGTATCCTCCCCGTCAGCGACAATCACACGGTAGCCATCACCAATGTTTTCACGAAAAGCACCACTGATAAGAGGTGTTATGCGAAACACAATATTAAGGAACCCATCCGGCACACCGTTCTTTACAAGGGGAATATAGGCGACGAAACCTTTCCCGCCCTGGGCTAGCGTGATCGGTGGGGTAATCTGCATTTTCCCTGTCCGCTCAGCCTCCGTCAGAACGGCGTTCGGCACCGGAAGTAATCGAAGGTTAAGTCCAAAAGCCGATTTATTACCTTTGTACGGCGTGACCCACCGAATAACCCCTTCGTTGTTTACCCAGTTTATGGCCTGAAAATCCGAAAACAGTTCGTGTACGGAATTTAGATGGGAACGGAACTCATCTTCATTTGCGATATTCCCCTCTAACCACAGGCGTTGGATGTGCCTGCCAATATCCAGCCTTGTGGCAATGTGTGAATCCAGCCGGGCAGTCAGGTGCACCGCATCGCTGTTCGTCTCCGCATAAAGTCTGATGGCTTGATCATTCCGGACCAGTTGCCATACCGCGATCACGACAATGACCATTACCATGGCTGCGGCAACGGGAACGCCAACCGGATGCCCGGAGAACCGCATTAACACCCTGCGTACTCCGGATTCTATTGGTGATCGGCCCATATCTCATACAATGATAAGCGGGTGACGTTGGGTCAATGGTATATTTGGCAAGGGAGGACGGGCAGTGATAGCGATTGCCACGACTTTACGTCGATAAGACTTTTGGCATAGAGTCCACGCTATGGGAAAAATTCACATCCTGCACGAGAATGCCGAATGGACCGCGCCGCTGGTCACCGCGCTGGAAGCCCGTGGGCTGCCGTATCGCGACTGGTTCCTGGACCAGGGGAGCGTTGATCTGACAGCGGAGCCACCCGAAGGCATTTTTTACAGCCGCATGAGCGCGTCGTCGCACACCAGGGGACATCGATACGCACCGGAGTTGACCGGCGCGGTGCTTAAATGGCTCGAGCAATCCGGTCGCACGGTACTGAACGGCTCGCAGGCGCTGGCGCTAGAAATCAGCAAGGTTGCGCAATATACCGCCCTCGCAAACGCTGGTGTACCGGTTCCACGAACCATTGCCGCAGTGGGCTCACAGGCTCTCATTGATGCCCGGGACACAATCGATGGTCCGGTAATCACAAAACACAATCGGGCCGGCAAAGGCCTTGGTGTGCGCCTGTTCCGCAACCGGAACGCGCTGAAGGATTATGTCTTTGGCGATAATTTTGATGCGTCCGTGGACGGCATCACCCTGGTCCAGCAATACATCCAGGCACCGGAACCCTGTATCGTCCGGGTGGAAATGATTGGTCGTGAATTTGTCTACGCCGTGCGCGTGGACACCTCGGAAGGTTTCGAGCTATGCCCTGCCGATGTATGCGAGATCGAAGCCCCGACCTGCATGATTGATGGCAGTGAAGGTCCGGAACGAACGGAAAAATTCGAAATCCTTCAGGACATAGAGCCGCCTTTCATCACCCGGATGCAGCGGCTGATGCGTGACAACGACATCCATGTGGCCGGGTTCGAATACATCACCGATGACGCGGGCAGGGCCTACGTCTACGACATCAACACAAACACCAATTACAATTCAGCGGCGGAAAACCGTGCCGGTATCTCAGCCATGGACCGGCTCGCTGCCTATCTGGGCCAGGAGCTTGCCGCCTCGCAGGAGCCAGACCGGGCGCAGCGTCAGGCGTGAGTCCTGCTCCAGACTTCTTGTCAGCTACCCATCAGGACCAATCAGATTCTCGTCCTGCTCACTTGCCAGATGAAACAGGCAATCGCCCCGCCGGGTCCGTGCGGGCACCCGTTTGCAAATCACCATGCCGGAGCCGACAAACCTGCACACCTCGGGCGGACGCTCCGGACTCTCGGGGAAATGAATGAGTGCTGCTTCCTGCCCGGTCTCGACCTCATCACCGAGCCCGACCAGCGGCTCAAACACCCCATCCTCGGATGCATAAACATAGTGTTTCATGGGATCGACCCACATGAAACGGGGCTGCATGGGCGGTTCTTCCGGGATCAGCGAGCCGCTTAACACACCCAAATGGCCGAGCAATCGTCGAACACCCTGGTCGGCCATCTTGAGAATGTCCGGCGTCA
>JAJFIE010000068.1 GCA_021775275.1 Rhodospirillales bacterium
CTTATCAGGAAACCATGTTTTGGTGTTGGGCCGCCGTGTATGAGATGATTTTTGAATGGTATGGATACTCGATCTCTCAGGAAAGTATCGTAGAACAAACTTACGGTGCGGCCATTCCAACTACAATCGACGCCTACACCCTGTTGGTTTCGTCCAGGGGCGCATACTGGGTCGATAATGGAAATCAGGTTGATTTGGATAGCCGGGTATACAGCTACGATTTTAATGTGCAGGAGATAAACAATTGGGACGTCATTGATTCGCTAAGAGATGATCGCCCTCTGATTATTTGCAATGCGTCACACATGATGGTCCTGATCGGTGTTGATTGGCCCGTCGTCCCAGAGGGATACATACCGGACATCATAAGTGGGTGGGTCGCAGACCCAATGCCAGGCGTTCCTTATGCGCCGGATATGGGGCCGGGATTCAGAGATTTGCACCAAGGGGAACTTCTCCCTGGACATCGGGGCGGACAGCTAAGGTTCCTGGCCACGGTTGACGTGTCATGATTGACATCACCAGCGACAAGTTACGGTATTGCACCTTGGCCTTCATATGTTCGATGTTGGCGCTTGGGCTTCTTTTGACACTGTCGACGAATGGTTATGCTGACGTTCTGTCGTCATGGGGCAAAACAAAAAACGCCGCTGACGATATCGTCTACGTAGGGCACAGAACGACACTCTATTGCGGCTGTGCGTTCACCAGTGATGGCGACAACGATGGTTCCGGCAAGCCCGACCTTGAAACTTGCGGATACTCTGGTCCTGACAAACACCAGGCACGTGCGGCGCGTACAGAGTGGGAGCACATCGTGCCGGCTTCTCTGATGCCAGCCCGACAAATGGCCTGCTGGACCGATCCTTCGTCTATCCCGGAATGCAAGAAAAGTGATGGTTCGTTCCTTGGTGGCCGCGCGTGCTGTGAGAAGTCCAGCCAGGAAGCGCGAGATATGATTTTCGATCTTCACAACCTTGCGCCTTCGGTGGGTCAAGTGAACGCGTTGCGCCTCCATGACAGGTTCGGGGAAATTGATGGTGAGGACCGGCCCTTTGGTATGTGTACCGCAGAGGACGCGAACGGCGTGTTTGAGCCTGGTGACGACGAGCGCGGAGACGTTGCTCGAGTGTGGCTCTACATGAGCTGGAAGCACGGTGTGGTAATTCCGAACGATGAGCTGCGGATGTTCATACGCTGGGATCGATCCGATCCAGTGACAGCATGGGAGAGGTTGCGGAATCAGCGGATTATTTCTGTACAGGGGAATGGTAATCCGTGGATTGAGTGAATTCCCTCAAGACTCCATGTAAGGCGCACTCAGCACCACAACCTGCATCTGGCCCCCAACATGCCCACAAGCCTGACAACGCGCCCTACGGCCCACATCCGGGACGCTGAATCCCCCTCCAAAGCGTTTCGACAGGGCATGGACGTCAAGATCCCTGACACGACTGCAACCGCCACAGAATACGCGTAGGCCGTTATTGTTTTTGATTACGTTGGAGAGGGTGGCGGGCATGGTTTACCGAACGTTCGTATAAGCCCTTAATACAAAGGCTTTCGCATTCTTTTGCGCAATAGTCTTATGACCATTGTGCTGACCACTCATTCTGAATTTTTCCCAGTTAGATGGCTTGCGACATTCTACATATATTTTATCGCCGCTAATCGAACATGGTGCGGGTACCTGATTAATGTTGCCATCAGGCTTTGCTGCAGATTTGGATTTAGTGGTTTTTTTGCCCTTAGGCAATTAGACCTTCCTCGCACATCTCTTCCAAGAGTCGCATTGAGACTCCCAAATCTATATTGAGTGCCCGCGCTATATCATCGGCATCGATGCTTTCACCATCATGCGTTTCAAAATGCGCCTTAATTTCAAACTTTGCCTCAGCATCATCCAGTTGACGAGGCTCAGGCATCTGAGAGGCAGATTGAGAGACAAAATCGGTAAGAATTTTTTCAAGAACCGATATCCGCTGATTCGCAAGTCTAAGGTCCGACACAAGCTTTTCAATCTGGTGCGTGGGCACGCCTACATTCTCACTGGGTGACTCCCAGTTTTGCATCATACCGCCTAAAGCAAATTCTTCTAGCCAAGGGTCGACGGATCTGCTTGAAAGTATGGACGTGCGCTTACTCGTCTCGATTTCTGGGTTATCGTACACCAGCGATAGTGCGGGGGAACTCACTTTAAGACTCCTATTTCCTTTGATACCTTACGAGACAGCAAATTTCGTAGATGGCTTAAGTTGTTCTGATGCATTCGGTTTGCCAATGCAATAAACCCATCATCTGCGGGATTCTTTAAGAAATCAAGAAAATTGGCCGGTGTCGGCAAATCAATCTTAAACGGCATGCTTACAGACAGACGTTGAAAACCATCGCCTTGTCTACTTTGCACCCTAACGTCCAATGTCTCGAAATGAGTAAATCCATCTTGTTCAAAAGAATAGGATGACTGGCTACTCCATCCACGCACAGCCTCAGCAAAACGAGGCGCTAGCATGTTCGTTTTGGGGTTCAGCACCTTCGCTATTGGTAGCGGAGAAGAAGACTCCCAATGAAAATGATCTATATTGTGTAGGCCAAGAGCCACTATCTCGAGGGTCTTAAAGTGCC
>JAJFIE010000069.1 GCA_021775275.1 Rhodospirillales bacterium
CATTGATGTTGCTGTACAAGTAAATGGAAAGCTTCGGGGAACGGCGACACTGCCGAAAGATTGCGACCAGGCAACGGCCGAAGCAGCGGCTTTTGCAATTGAAAACGTGCAGGCCGCCATCGGCGAAAATGAAGTGCGGAAACTGATCTATGTGCCAAATAGGATTGTCAATGTCGTGGTCTAGAGCCGTCATTGTTGTTGCACTGTTGATAGCGTTGCAAGCCTGCGGGTTCCAGCCTCTGTATCAACGTGATCAGGCAGGGCTTTCTGCCGGCAATGCCTTTGAAGGCATCCGCGTTCGCCCCATTGCTGACAGAGCCGGCCAGGAATTGCGCAACCATTTGTACGACGCCCTGACACCCAAGGGGCCGCCTGTAAATCCGGCATGGGTATTAAGTGTGACGCTAACGGAATCCATCGAAAAGATTTCGGTAGAGCAAACCTCCTTTTCAACGCGCGCCAACCTGAAGTTGAACGGTGCCTATTCTCTCATGCCCTTTGGCGAGTCTGATGATATCGGTCACACGGGATCGGTAGACGTGATCAGCAGTTATAATATTCTTGATTCGGAATACGCGACGCTGATCGCTGAGCGGGATGCTCGGTCTCGTGCGGTTGCGATCATGAGCAATGATATGCGCCGCCAATTGGCCATCTGGTTCAACAGTCGGGAACCATGAGGCCCAGAGGAATTGTGAGGCCCAATGACCTTGAGGGTTGGCGATGAAAATATCCGCAGGCGCCGCTGATCGTTTTGTTGCGCAACCCGACGCAGGTGTTGCCGCTGTTTTACTGTATGGCCCGGATCAGGGGCTTGTAAAAGAGCGCGCAGAAATTTTGGGACAAACCGTTGTTGGTGATTTGTCCGACCCCTTCAATGTTATCGAATTGACCGCCGCTGTGCTGAAAGAAGATCCCGCTCGTCTGATTGACGAAGCCAACGCGCTGTCTTTTGGCGGAGGGCGGCGATTTGTTCGCTTGCGCGGTGCTGGTGATGGGTTGACCAAGGTTATTGAGGCCTATGTCCAGGAGCCGTCACCGGATGCGCTTGTTGTTGTCGAGGCGGATGAGCTGGGGCCACGGTCATCTTTGAGAAAGCTGTTTGAGGCCCATGCCGCCGCAGCCGCCGTCGCCTGCTATGCCGCAGAAGGCAACGATTTACTACGCACTGTAGAGAAGATCTTGGGTGAGCACGGCGTAGCCATCGAAAAAGATGCGCTCGTGTTATTGGGGCAAAATATGGGTGCCGACCGGGCGATGGTACGCCGCGAGATTGATAAACTGGCGCTTTATGTCGGCGAAGGGAAACGTGCGACGGTTGATGATGTGGGCGCGTGCCTGGCCAGCTCCGGAGCGGTATCACTGGATCAGATTGCCTTTTGCGCCGCAGATGGCAACACCGCCGAAGCCGACAGTCATTATCAAAAGGCTTTGGAAGAAGGTATTTCCGAGATCGCCATTCTTCGGGCCATGCAGCGCCATTTTCAGCGCCTTGACTGGGTCGTATCCCAGATCGAGACAGGGTCGAATGCGTCGAGCGCCATTGGCGGTTTGAGGCCGCCGGTATTTTTCAAGCTGAAAGACCGCTTCGAGCGTCAGGCGCGTCGCTGGGCTGCACACCGTGTACAACATGCCTTAAGTATTTTGACGGAAGCGGAAACCGCATGCAAAAGTACGGGCACACCCGTCGAGCTGGTGTGTGGCCGTGCGATCATGGCTGTGTCGCGCATGAGTTGAAATACTATTGACTTACTCATCCAAGTTGTCTGACGAGGATGCGCCGCCATGACTTATGCGGTGCAGAACGGAATCCAGTTGGTCCAGCGTCTTGTAGTGAATAATCAACGAGCCTCCCGTGCTTCCGGCGTTTATCGTCACCTTTAGTCCGAGCAGTCCACTCACATTCTGCTCCAACGCCACAGTATCGGCGTCTTTGGCAGGTTTGGTCGTGGTCGGTTTTCCTGTTCCTTGCAGATTGCGCACCAGTTTTTCCGCCTGACGAACATTCAGTCCTTCGGTAACGATTTTTTTTGCCAGAACAATGGGGTTCTCCAGACCAAGCAACGCTCGTGCATGACCCGCCGATAAGGAGCCGCCTTCAACCATATTCCGAACGGCCTCGGGCAAATTCAACAGGCGCAAAGTATTCGCCACGTGGCTGCGGCTTTTTCCGACAGCGTCCGCTAGTTTTTCCTGGGTATGCTTAAATTCATCGAGTAACCGCTGGTAGCCCTGCGCCTCCTCAATAGGTGACAGGTCCTGGCGTTGCAGGTTCTCGATAAGTCCGACCTCAAGCGCTTCCACGTCAGTGAAATCCCGGACGATAACAGGAATCTCGTGCAGCTTGGCCTGCTGGGCGGCGCGCCAGCGTCGTTCCCCGGCAATGATTTCATACTGGTCTACGTGATCAGGGTGTGGGCGAACCAGCAGAGGCTGTAACACACCTTTCTCGGCGATAGATCGGGACAGTTCTGCAATGGCTTCATCATCCATGACACGGCGCGGCTGATACTTCCCCGGATGCAGAAATTCGATGGGCGCTTGTCTGGCCGCATTGCCCTGTACCGTCTCGGGTGAGGGGTTTTTGTCGTCGCCAAGCAGGGCATTCAGTCCCCGACCCAGGCTCTTTCTCTTTTGCGTACTCATATGGCTGTGGTCCGACGTTCGCGGTGAATCACCTCGCTGGCGAGATGCAGGTAAGCTTGGCTGCCCGCACAATTAATATCATAGATCAGCACAGGCCGCCCATGGGATGGGGCCTCGGATACCCGCACATTGCGGGGAATAACGGTATTGTAGACCTTGTCGCCGAAATATGCGCGCACATCGTTAGCAACCATATCTGAGAGATTGTTGCGCCTGTCATACATGGTCAGCACAATACCCTGAATTTCCAGCGCCGGGTTATAACTGGACCGGATACGCTCGACGGTCCGGGTCAGGTGGCTGATTCCCTCGAGGGCAAAAAACTCGCACTGTAGCGGCACCAATACAGAGTCTGCGGCGACAAGCGCGTTAACCGTCAGCAGCCCCAACGCGGGCGGGCAGTCAATCAGGATGTAGTCATAGCGACGCTCGCCACTGCGAATGGCCTCCCTTAGCCTGTACTCACGGCGGTCCACGTCAATCAGTTCAATTTCAACGCCGGAAAGATCAATGCCCGATGGCACGATATCGAGACCCGGAATATCTGTCTTGGTAACGGCGCTGTCCAACACCGCCTCCCCCATCATCACGTGATAGGTGTTAATGTCACGATCATCAGGACGCAGGCCCAATCCGGTGCTGGCGTTGCCTTGGGGGTCCAGATCAATAATCAACGCCCTTTTTTGGATCGCCGCCAGCGCGGTCGCCAGATTGATGGCCGTCGTGGTTTTCCCCACGCCACCCTTCTGGTTCGCAATGGCGATAATACGCGCCTCATGTTCCATGAATGGCTCCGCCTTTGCAGTGTTATCGACGCTTGAATTCATTGATCTCAAGAATAATGCCATCAGGATTGGTACGGCTGGGGTGGCAATAATGGTCTAAATGCCACACCGTCCGGGATTCCGTTAGTTCCGCCTGCCAGTTGCGGCCCTTCAGAAACAGGAACCTAGCGTTCATAGAACAAACGGCACTGGCGTAGTCAAGTAACTCGACCAATGGCGCACAGGCGCGGCTGGTGACGATATTCGCTTTTGGGCCATCATAAGATTCGATTCGGGTCCGGTGCAGTGTCGCAGGCGCCTTGGTTTCACGGATCACCTGGCGCAGGAATTCCGTTTTGTTTGCATCGCTTTCCACCAGATGGATATTGTTCGCACCCATGATGGAAAGAACCAGTCCCGGAAACCCTGCGCCACTTCCCAGGTCAACGATCACGCCCGCCGTGTCAGAAATAAGCGGAAACAGTTGCGCAGAATCAAGAAAATGCCGGTTCCACAGATCGTTCAAGGTCGATGCACCCACAAGATTAAAGCGTTTCTGCCATTTTTTCAGGATCACGGCATATTGTTCCAGTGAGTCACAGACACTTTCATCGGCCCGAGTTTGCCGGGCAAATTCCTGCCGCGTGATGGCTTTGTTTGATTCGGATTCGAAATGGCTGGTCATATGATCAAGTCACTGTCTCAGATAATTTCGGAACGATAGAGAAAGTATATCGGAGTCTTGTCCAATGTTTCACGTGAAACATTGGCTGGCTTTTATGCCACCTGGCGATGACGGCCCCGTTTTATCTCTGCCAGCAGAACCATTAGCGCCGCCGGGGTCATGCCGGAGATGCGGGCTGCTGCGCCCAGCGTTGCCGGACGGGCCTTGTTGAGCTTATCTACGACCTCACCGGACAAGCCGGGAATGCCGTCAAAAACCATGTCAGTCGGAATGGTGAGTCCCTCGTCGCGACGAAATGCTTCAATGTCGGCGGTTTGCCGGACCAGATACGTGGCGTAGAGCCCTTCAATCTCCAGCTGGGAAGCGATATCCGGTTCAATTTCGCCGAGTTTTGGCCAAATTCCATCCAGCCGGGCCATATTCATGCCCGGATAGGAGAGCATTTCCCACGCACTGCGTCGTGTGCCATCGAGATTAACCTCGACCCCGTGCTCGCGCAGGACATTCGGCGTGGCGTCAAACGATTGAAGCAGCGCGTGACCCCGGCTCAGCATGTCCTGCTTTTTCATAAAGCGCGCGCTGCGGTCATTGCCGACACAACCGATTTCGACGCCTTTCCCGGTCAGACGCTGATCTGCATTGTCGGCCCGGATAGACAGGCGGTACTCGGCCCGCGAGGTGAACATCCGGTAAGGCTCCTGCGTGCCCAGATTGACCAGATCATCAATCATCACGCCAATATAAGCGTCGGCGCGGTCCAGGACGAAAGACTGCTTGGCGTCACCTGCCCCGAGCGCAGCATTGATCCCGGCCATAATGCCCTGACCACCCGCCTCTTCATATCCCGTGGTGCCATTGATCTGACCGGCCAGATAAAGTCCTTTGACGCGGCGCGTTTCCAGCGTGGGCTCCAACTCCCTCGGGTCGACAAAATCATATTCAATGGCATAGCCCGGCTGCATCATATGCGCCTGCTCCAGCCCGGGAATGGTCTTCAGCATGGCCAGCTGGACGTCCCCCGGCAGGGATGTGGAGATGCCGTTGGGATAGATGGTGGGGTCATCCAGCCCTTCCGGTTCAAGGAAAATCTGATGTCGGGAGCGTTCGGCAAAACGAACGACCTTGTCTTCAATGGACGGGCAATAGCGTGGCCCTGTTCCGTCAATCTGGCCTGAATATATGGGCGCACGGTCAAGGTTCGCTCGGATCAAATCGTGAGTATCCGGCGTGGTTCCGGTGATATGGCAGGGAATTTGGCGTGTGGTTATTTCCGTCGTCATATAGGAAAATGGCGCCGGCGGCTCGTCTCCTGGCTGTTCCTGCAAGACGCTCCAGTTAACGGTGCGCCCATCCAGCCTCGGCGGCGTTCCGGTTTTCAGCCGTCCCATGGCGAAACCCAGTCGCCGCAATGTATATGCCAGGGCAATGGCAGGCCTGTCCCCCACCCGTCCGGCGGGAATGCGGGTTTCGCCCACATGGATCAGGCCGCGGAGGAACGTGCCGCTGGTGATCACGACGGCGGCGGCGTAAATCGTCCTGCCAAGGGCAGTGCGAATGCCTTTTACAATTTGACCGTTATCCAGCACCAGATCTTCGACCGAGTCTTCCAGAATGCTCAGGTTTTCGGTTTTATTGATTATTTCCTGAACGGCTTGCTTGTAGAGCTTTCGGTCT
Source organism: Rhodospirillales bacterium (assembly GCA_021775275.1). Classification (GTDB taxonomy): domain Bacteria; phylum Pseudomonadota; class Alphaproteobacteria; order Rhodospirillales; family Casp-alpha2; genus JAJFIE01. The sequence continues at coordinate 5,770 of JAJFIE010000069.1, forward strand.
GCCTGCGCCCGGGGGCCATGGACCGCCGGCCCCTTGCTGCGATTGAGCG
>JAJFIE010000070.1 GCA_021775275.1 Rhodospirillales bacterium
CCTTCAGAAGGGTTGATTTATCGATGACGCCAACGTCTGTACCTTCGTCGTTCTGGACAATGATCGGTTGGTCCGTCTCGGTCGAGATGTCGATCAGATGATCCAAGTCTGTGCCATGAGGCACCCTGCGCGCACCATCGAGACCAGGCCCGTTATAACTGTTGATGTCTTCCATGATCGAATGGGCGAATACCAGTTTGAGGCGTGAAATTCCCTCAACAAAATCCTTCACGTAGTCATCTGCCGGCTTGGTGACGATATCTTCAGGCGTTCCGATCTGTACGATACGCCCGTCTTTCATGATCGCGATCCGCTGACCGATGCGAATGGCCTCGTCAAGGTCGTGGGTAATGAAGACCGTCGTTTTGTGCAGTTCAGCCGACAACGCCATAAACTGATCCTGCAACTGGCGGCGGATCAAGGGATCAAGCGCCGAAAACGGCTCGTCCATCAACAGGACCTCGGGGTCGGACGCCAGCGCACGGGCCAAGCCGACACGCTGCTGCATGCCGCCCGACAATTCCCGAGGGAAACGGTCCTCGTAGCCATCCAGATTCACGAGGTTCAGACAATGCTGCGACACTTCCCAACGATGGGACTTCGGATCACCCCGTACCTGCAACGGAAAGGCAACATTGTCACGGACCGTTCGGTGCGGCAGCAGCGCCATGTGCTGGAACACCATGCCGATATGTTTGGCTCGCATCTCGCGCAGTTCTTCCGAGCCGAGCGAAAGTAAATCCTTGCCGAGTATAGACAACCGACCGGATGTCGGTTCGATCAGACGGTTCAGGTGCCTGACCATGGTTGATTTGCCTGACCCGGATAGGCCCATGACACAAAAAATCTCGCCACGGCCAATGGAAAACGAGCAGTCGGCAACACCGACCACGCACTCAAATTCCTGAAGAACCTCAGCTTTTGACAGATTGTCCTTTTGGATCGCGGCCATGGCATCGTTGGCACGGTCGCCAAAAATCTTCCATATGGAATCCAGTTTGATGACTTCCTCGTCCACGCTTCACCTCATTTCTCAGGCGGCTCTTGTGACGACCGCTTTCATCAGTAATCTGTTGAATTCGCGATAGATATAGTGTGGTTGGCGGCGCACCATTGAATGTCCATCGGCACGCCGCCGACCATGTCGTTAATATTATTGTAGCCAGGAGTCGACCAGGGCGCCGTTCTCGGCAACCCACTTTTTGGCATATTCCGCCGGATCCTGCTTTTCGACCACGAGGGCGTAGGTCATGGCCGATACCGCTGCGGTATCGAGCTTCACTTTCGACAACAAGGCCGCAGCAGACGGATTGCTGGTCTCCAGCGCGGTCGCATAGTGGATATGCAGATAGGCCGTGCTCCAGGCGGTAGGAGCTTCGGATTTCTCAAGCCATTCGGGATCGTCCGTGGGTTGAATGACATTCCACTTTGCTGCGTCATATGCTGGCTCTTTCAGAATAACCAGATCATATAACGCAAACATATGGTGCGGCGTATAGCAGAAAAAGACGATGTCGGTGTTCTGTGCTACTGCGTTGTCCACTTCCGCAAGCGCCAGGGTTTCGTCCATTTCCTTCAACTTCATTGTCTGGTCATAGCCATATGACTTGGCACGGATCTTTTCGATGTTCGTCGAGGCCCAACCGGCAGCACCAATCCAGATTTCACCCATGCCGTCACCGTCAGTGTCAAAGTTCTTGGCCATTTCCGGATCGGTCAGATCGTTAAGATTGACGATACCGGTCCGTTCTGCCGTACCCTTGGTTACGCACATGGCCTGATCGCCAGCGACGCCGTTGGGGTTCATCCGGACCGTCCCTTTTTCTTTGACGTAGGTATTATTCAGGTTCACCTGGTTCGGCATCCAGACTTCCGGGTGCACCTGCATAGCACCGGAATCCATGGCCTCGAAGACCACCGGATTGGTGCCATTCTGCAGTTCGACCTCGAGACCGAGATTGTCTTCCATAACGACTTTAAGGACGTGTGCGGTAACACGCACAGACGGCCAGTTGGGGACCCCGATGATAACATCTGGCGCCGCATAGGCCACGCCGGAGAATGCAATCGCTGTTGCCGCTGCGGCGTTAGCCAAAAATGTCTTCAACTTCATAATAATATTCCTTCCTGTTTCGTGAGTTATGAGTGTGATTGTGAATTTGATTGTTATTGGGTGGAACGACGTCGATCCACCAGTGGTTATTGGTATGATTGTCAGGTGTTAAGGGCATTCTCCATAGCCTCGCCAAGTACCGCGGCGATGGTTGTGCAATCCGTCGGGGTGAGCCATGCGGGCAGTCGGATATCGCACAGTCCGTGCAATACCCGGTCGGCATTGGGTACATCTTTGCTGTTATGTCCGGCGAGATATCGCCAGTGATCGTGCCTGCTCGTAAATCCAACAGGGTTCTGATTGCCGAACCATTTCACGTGCACACCGTGCGCATCGGCGTGAGTGAGAAACGCCTTGATTAGGTTATCCGAAAGGCCATCGAAGGAAAACTGTAGAGAGCTTGGAATGAATTCCTCCATATCGGGGCGCACCGGCATGCGCAGATGATCGATCACATCGATCATTGGCGCCAGAGTGGCATATATTTTGCGCCAACTTGCATTACGATCATCGAGAATCGGCAATTGCGAGCGCAAGATGGCCGCGACCAATCCGGACATCCGCATGGAGCAGTTCGGCACCTGGTAACGATGCCGCTCGAATACCTCGAGCGGGGGCCGGGCGCGGTGCTGGGCGTATAACATGTAACTGCCCGAAAACAGCACGGCGCGGGCAGCGATGTCCTCATCGTCCGTAACAATAAGACCGCCTTCACCTGAATTGATATGTTTAAAGGTCTGTGTGCTGAAACAGCCGACTGCGCCGAATGTGCCGGTAAGCTTACCGTTCCAACCCGCCCCCATGGTGTGTGCGCAATCTTCAATCACTGTCAGTCCATGCCGCGTGCAAATCGCCATCAAGGCATCCATGTCAGGGATATGGCCCCGCATGTACGACAGCATCAACACCCGTGCATCGCTTGCCGCAGCCTTGCGGTCCAGGTCTTCGATATCGATCACGTAATTATCGTCGATATCGACCATCACAGCATCGGCGCCAGCGTGGGCGATTGCCCCCGGAACCGGCGCCAGCGTGAACGCGTTCATCAGGACTTTGTCACCGGGTTCGACGCCGATGGACTTGAGGGCGATAAAAAGGGAGCAACCACATGAATTTACGCCCAGACAGTATTTGCGCCCCGCATAGGAAGCAAATTCCTCCTCCAGAAGCGCCGCCTCGGGGATTGAGTTGCGATCCTCGCCATAGCGGAACAGTCGTCCATCCTGCATCAGACGCACCGCAGCTTCGATACCGGCTTCGGGGATGGGATCGGGCAAACTCAAATCCCCTTCAAAGAATACCGGGGATGCAGGTTCCATGGGGACTGCTGTCTCCACCATCAGGCCGATCCCTCTATGGAAAGATCAAAGGTCTCATCGGGGAAGTACTTGGCCAGACGGACATCGCCGGTCATGGCGTGGCCTTCCATGCCCTCGAGTCGTGAAATCCGGCTGGCAACCTGGGCAATGGAATGGGCGGCACCCTTGGTCATACGCTGATAGGTCAGGGCCTTGATGAACTTCTGCGCATTCAGGCCGCCGGAATAGCGTCCCGCGCCCCGGGTAGGGAGAATATGGTTGGGGCCAGCGCATTTGTCGCCGAACGCAACCGTCGTCTCCTCACCCAGGAACAGGGAGCCATAATTTTTCAGATTGGCCAGCCACCAGTCGAGATCGATAGCCTGGACCTGGAGATGTTCCGGCGCATACCGGTCGCAGACGGCGCAGGCTTCTTCACGTGTATCCGTTACAATAATTTCACCGAAGTCCCGCCAAGCCGCTTCCGCCGACGAACGCGACAGGCCGGGCAGTGAAGCAATGACACCGGGCATCAGGTCGAGGACATTTTCGCCGAGTGCCCGGCTTGTTGTCGCCAGCCAGACCGGCGAGTCAGGGCCATGTTCGGCCTGTCCGGCCAAATCGGCCGCGACAATGGCCGGGTCGGCCGTTTCATCGGCAACGACCATGGATTCGGTCGGCCCGGCAATCACGTCGATACCGACACGCCCGAACAGCATCCGCTTGGCCTCGGCCACATAACTGTTGCCAGGTCCAACGATGATATCAGCAGGGTGACCCGAAAAATGACCATAGGCCAGCGCGGCAACACCCTGCACCCCACCAAGCGCGAGCACCGTATCGGCACCCGATATTCGCATGGCGTAAAGGATTGCCGGATTAACGCGATCGTCGCCTTTGGCCGGAGATGTGGCAATAACATGTTCAACGCCCGCCGTCTTGGCCGTGCATACGCTCATGATAGCGGACGCCGCGTGGGCGTACCGTCCACCGGGCACGTAACATCCGGCAGTGGTCACCGGGATGAGCCGCTGCCCGACGATGAGACCGTCAAACAGTTCGGCTTCAAATGCCTGTTGAGAGTCACGCTGACGAATTGCGAAATCGCGAACCCGGGCATGGGCAAACCGCAGGTCATCCTTAACGGTTTCCGCCAGGGTCTTTTCGGCGTCAGTAAACCAGTCTTCGGGAACGACGATATCACCGCCCCAGCCATCAAGTTCCCGGGCATAGCCCCGCGCGGCATCCTCGCCACCTGACTCAATTTCACTCAGCATTTCCGAAACAATGCCCGCCGTTTTGGCGTCAGCATCCGCCGACTGCTTCAGTGCCTGCTTGAGGTAATGCTCCCCCATTTAGGTCTCCACCCTGAATTATTTTTGTTTGCGTTTCTTTTGAAAGCGCTTTCATAATATTAGGCATGATGAAGATTTGGAGTCAATGGCCACAACAACCCTGTATGTTCACAAAATCAGTATTTTCTTAATAATCGCACAGAAAGTATGGTTAAATGAGAGGTGAAATTGATGAATCAGGGCTTGACGAGAATATCAAATGACCGGTGAAGACAATGAAAGCGTTGTTAAATATCTCCGCCCACCCGGCGCTACATTGGAGGATGTTGCCGATGCAGCCGGGGTGTCCCTGGCGACCGCATCGCGTTGCCTGAATCATCCTGACAGCGTCCGGGCTGAAAAACGACAGCGCATTTTGGATGCTGTCGAACGCCTTCATTATGTCCCGCACGGTGCAGCGAGAGCACTGGCGTCAAAACGAACCCGGATGATTGGCGCCGTGCTGCCCTCGCTCGACAATGCATTGTTTGGTGGCGCCCTCGGCCCCTTTCAAAAGACGCTTGCCGCGGCAGGGTACTCAGTGCTGATCGCGTCCTCAGATTATGATCCGGACCTGGAACGCACGCATATCCGCAACCTGCTGGAAAGCGGCGTCGAAGCGCTGTTGCTGGTTGGCGCATTGCGCGATCCGGCGATCTACCAACTGATCGACGCCAAACATATCCCCTACGTTCTATCCTGGGTTTACGAAAAAGATCAGCATCATGCCTATGCCGGATTTGATAATATTGGCGCAGCAATACATCTGACGGACTACCTTATGATGTTGGGGCATCGCCGGTTTGGCGTAATCTCGGGCATCATCGAGGATAACGACCGTGCGCAATTGCGCCTGCAAGGCATTCGTTCCGCTCTGAACGGCAAATCACTTGATCTTGATCCGGACTGCGTGTTCGAAAGACAATTCAGCGTCGAAGATGGCCGTGAGGTTTTTCGCTTGATGATGTCCATGTCCAAACCGCCAACCGCTATCGTTTGCGGTGCAGCGCCATTTGCCTATGGTGCACTGTTCGAGGCAGCGGAAATGGGGGTTAGAGTGCCGGATGCCGTCTCCGTTGCCAGCTTCGACGATATGTGGCTAGCGCCGCATATTTCGCCACCCCTGACAGCTGTTCGCACACCGCGCCGTGAAATGGGTGAACAGGCGGCGCGATATCTGGTTGCAAAACTGGAAGGAGAACGGGTCGCGTTGCCACGTGCGCTCGAAACCAAACTTATTGTCCGCAAGTCTACCGGGCCTGCCCCCTTTGCAAATCTACCGGGTTCGCCGCCCCCGGAATAACCCGCTTTCTCAGAACCGACTGCGATATTTTCTGCAACCGCCCCGGAGCGTTAATCCAATGACATCAATGAATAAAAATGATTTTCCCACTTTCGTCACACATCTCGAGTGCTCCATGACGGGAGAAACCTTTGTAGCGGACAGAATACATGGTCTGTCCCCCGCTGGCCGGCCATTGCTGGTTCGCTACGACCTTGATGCGCTGGCTAACGCCATCGATAAGGAAACCCTTGCGCGTCGTACTGGCGGGTTCTGGCGTTATCGGGAATTCCTGCCCGTGCGCCGGGAAGAAAACGTCGTCCGATTGGGCGAGGAAATGACGCCGCTGATCCGCCTAAAGAAAAGTGTCACTGTGAGTGGCGACGGCGAGGTTATCGTCAAGGACGAAGGCCGTCTGCCGACCGGATCTTTCAAGGCGCGCGGCCTGGCGCTGGCCGTTTCCATGGCAAAAGAACTTGGCCTTGACCATCTTGCCATGCCAACCAACGGAAATGCAGGCGCCGCCATGGCGGCCTATGCGACCCGTGCAGGCATGCGCTCGACCGTATTCTGCCCGGAAGATACGCCGGATGTGAATGTGCGTGAAATCGAACTTCAGGGCGCATCCGTCTACCGCGTCAATGGCCTGATCAACGATTGCGGCAAGATCGTCGGTGAGGGCAAGGAGGCTACCGGCTGGTTCGATCTCTCGACCCTGAAAGAGCCCTATCGGATCGAGGGGAAGAAGACCATGGGGCTGGAAATCGCCGAGCAACTGGGCTGGGAACTGCCGGATGTGATTTTCTATCCGACGGGTGGTGGTACCGG
>JAJFIE010000008.1 GCA_021775275.1 Rhodospirillales bacterium
AATACGCCGCCGCACGATTTCAATGGATTGCTGAATGGCGGTGCGTTTGCGCAGCGTCGCCGTCTGCTCATCCATGACCATGGTGATGCGCCCGTCGTTGCCTGAATCAACAATGATACCGGGCTCCAGGGCCTTCAACAGATCAAACGCCTGATCAAGCTGTTCCGGATTGTTGATGGTGACACCGATGCCGTATTCTTCACCGGCCATGATCCCGAGTTCCCGGTAGCGGATACGGGCCTTGCGCAATTCGGCGCGCGCGCCATCGATCATGGCTTCCAGATGCTCACGGATGACCGCATCTGTTTCCACACTGAGCAGAAGGTGCGAGCCGCCTTGCAGGTCCAGCCCCAGGTTCACCTGCTTATGGGGCAACCAGTCGGGCAGGCTCTCGGCGCTGCGGCTTGCCAGAAAGTTGGGGGCGGCGAAGGCCAGTCCCAGGACACAGATCACGAGGATCAGCGAGATTTTCCATCTGGAAAAATAAATCATAGGGCAACTTCAATTGTGGGCATCAGATTTGGTGATAAACACAGCCTGCATGCAGGGACATGGTCCGTCGTTTGGAAATCGAAGGCTATTCCTTCTTGCCGCCGAAGATTTTTTTCAACGGATTCCCACCGCTCTCATCCTTGGCGGCAGCATCTTCATTGGCGGCTTTCTTGGATGCCTGTGGTTCCGTCTTGGACAGCACTGTTGAGATCAACTCCCGCTTGACCTTGACCTTGACGCCCGTTGCAATCTCGACCTGGATTTCACTCTCATTCTCGGTGATCTTGGTCACGGTGCCGATGATGCCACCGCCGGTAACAATGCGGTCACCACGACGAACGGCGGAAAGCTGGGCTTTATGGGCCTTCATTTTCTTTTGTTGCGGACGGATCAACAGGAAGTAGAAAACCACGAAGATGAGGACGAGCGGTAACATCGCTTCCAGTCCTCCGGCGCCAGTGCCGCCACCAGCCGCCTGAGCATATGCAGGTGAAATGAACATCGAACTCTCCTTTAATAAATGCAAACGGACGGCAATTGACCGCCCGATTATCAACCCGGTGACCTCAATACGACAGCACCGGAAAAAACCTGCCGGACTATAGCGGGACAGCCGCAACTTGCAATCGGAAACGGCCTCTTACTTAGGCCGGTTTATGGTGCGCCGCAATCCTGTTGCAACAAGTATCCGCCAATGATCAAACCGGGACCCGAGAGTGGTTTACAGTGGTTTTACGACGGAAATCAGTATGCTACGGTTTCCTCATGACGTTTGATCCCACCCTGGACGCCCTGAACCGGATTGCCGCCGCACTGGATCGGCTGGCGCCGCCGGAAAGCGCCAGCAATGATCTTTCCGGCGCCGACGCTTTTGTGTGGCATGCCGAGGGGCGCTGGCTGGAACCCATCGTCGCCGTCAACCGCATCGAGCTGGCGCTGCTCAAAGGCATCGACCATCAGGCCGACCTGCTGGTGGATAACACCCGGCGCTTCGCCGATGGTTTGCCCGCCAACAACGCCCTGCTGTGGGGGGCCAGGGGAACCGGCAAGAGTTCATTGGTGAAAGCCGTGCACGCGGAGATCAATCACCGTCAGCCGGGCTCTCTGGCCTTGATGGAAATCCACCGCGAGGACATCCCCTCCCTGCCCCAGTTACTCGGCCTTCTCAGGCCATCCGGGCGTCAGTGCATGGTGTTCTGTGACGATCTGTCGTTCGACGGTGGCGATGCATCCTACAAATCCCTCAAGGCCGTACTGGAAGGCGGTATTGAAGGGCGGCCGGACAACGTCATCTTCTACGCAACGTCCAACCGTCGGCACCTGATGCCCCGGGACATGATCGAAAACGAGCGCTCCACCGCCATCAACCCGGCAGAAGCGGTGGAGGAAAAAGTCTCGCTGTCCGACCGGTTCGGCCTGTGGCTCGGATTCCATGTGTGTGACCAGGACACCTACTTCGAGATCGTCGAAGGCTATGCGGACCGTTTCGGGCTGGATGTGGATACCGCGCAACTCCACGCCGAGGCCAAGGAATGGTACGCAACCCGTGGATCACGGTCGGGCCGGGTCGCCTGGCAGTTCATTCAGGACCTGGCCGGGCGGCTGGGTAAACAGATCAAACTGGATTAGTTGCGTCGGTCGCGCCCGGATTTCTGACACGTCCGCCCTTTTGACCATTCCCCTAACTCATTGAAATTTCACAAAATGTAGATTTTTGTCTACTTTTGTAGACATTGTTTCGCGTTAACTTTTTGGTTTTGTTGTTTTTCAAATGGTTAGCGAAATTATTTTCCATAAAAATGTAGACATTTGTTCACTTCTGAATTGCCGGGGCCAATATGACCCAGAATTCGCCATGGGCGATGTCAGGCGGCAATTATCAAGTTATTCACAATGTCAAAAATACGAATCTTAAAAAAGGAATTTAAGCATATTTTTCTTCAAAAATCAAGAAAAACCCCTGCCAGCCCGGTATGGTATAACAAATGGCCACATTCGAGCTATACGCTGCTTCCGACAATGGACTCTAGCAAGGAATACACATTATGGGATTGCTTATCGAAGGAACCTGGCACAACAACTGGTATGGCACCAAATCATCTTCGGGGCAGTTCATCCGTGAAGACGCCCAGTTTCGAAATTGGATTACCAAGGAGGGAAAGCCCGGTCCAACCGGGAGGGGAGAATTTCCAGCCGAGCGAGACCGCTATCATCTCTACGTTTCGCTTGCCTGTCCCTGGGCGCACCGCACCATAATTTTTCGTACACTCAAAGGTCTCGAAGGCATCATTGGAATCACGATTGTTCACCCTGACATGCTGGAGAATGGATGGGAGTTCGATACCACGTCTGGGTCAACCAATGATGTCATCAATGGTTTTAATTACCTGCATCAACTCTATACGGCAGCTGTTCATGAGTATTCGGGACGCGTCACCGTCCCGGTGTTATGGGACAAAAAGACGAACGCGGTTGTCAGCAACGAATCTTCCGAAATCATCCGGATGTTAAATTCTGCATTTGATCATCTTACCGGCAATTCACTTGACTTCTATCCGGAAGCATTGCGGGCGGAAATTGACAGCGTGAACGAGCTCATCTACGCCACCGTCAATAACGGCGTGTACCGAACCGGATTTGCGACATCACAGGAAGCGTATGAAAGTGCATTTGATGCCTTGTTCGACACACTCGACCTGCTTGATGCCAGATTGGGAAGCCAACGCTATCTTACCGGTGGGCAACTCACCGAGGCCGATTGGCGATTGTTTACAACGTTGGTTCGATTTGATGCCGTGTATCACGGACACTTCAAGGCCAACCAGATGCGTATCGCGGATTATTCCAACCTGTCAGAGTATGTCCGCGATCTTTATCAGATGCCCGGCATAAGCGAGACGGTGAATTTTACACATATCAAGCAGCACTATTACGTCAGCCAGCGGACAATCAATCCAACCCAGATTGTTCCAAAAGGCCCAATGCTTGATCTGGACCAGCCGCATGGGCGTGCTCGCTTGTCATAACCGCTTAAACCCAAGCAATGCACCTTCAGTGCTGGAATAATTGGACACGAATTACAGGGGCGCCTTGCTATATCAAGAATCAAGCATGGCGCCCCCTTTTATATCTGCTCAGATATCTGCTCTATCCATTTCATTACAGCCTTAATGCGGCCAAGGGATTTCAACTCGGTATGTGTCATCAGCCACAGATCACGGGTTAAAACCGGCGGTTTGCGCTTCGCGCCGAGCCGTCGCAGCCGGGCGTCGCCATCGGCGATCAGACAGGGCAACAGGGACCGACCGAGGCCCGCAATGACGGCTTCATAGACCCCTTCCGTGTCGTTGACGCGGACAGGGGCAATCGTTTCATCATCGTCCGCAGCCATGGCCGCGATGGCGCGCGCCTGCGGCAGATGGGCCATGGCGTCATCATAGGTGATCCATGGCAGCTTTTTCGCCTCCCCCGCCGACAGATCAGCAGATGCATATTCCTGATATCCTAAAGTACCGATGCGGCGGGTTATCACCTTCAAACCGCCTTTTTTGGGCCGCGCAAGACGCACGGCGATATCCGTTTCCCGGCGCGTCAGGCTCAGATCCCGTGCGTCGGCAACGAGTTCCAGCCGGAGATGCGGATGGCGCGACAGTAAGGATCTGGTTGCCGGGACAAGGATGCGGTTAATAACAATGGGGACGGAGGTTACACGCACCGTGCCGCTGACCGCGTGGTCGCCGCCGGACAATGCCGAGGTCAGGGAGGCGACCTGGGTCTCCATATTTTCGGCGTGCCGCGCAGCCCGCTCGCCCGACGGCGTCAGTTGCAGGGTGCCGTCGTCGGCGCGCTGAACGAGTTGGGCGCCAATGGATTTTTGAACGGCGGCGATACGTCTGGATACTGTGGTGTCATCGACACCCAGCAGCCGCGCCGCTGCCGCCAGCGTCCGGCCTCGCCCGACGGCAAGGATATAGCGTAAATCATTCCAGTTTGGGGTCTGCATATTTGCAGCTCTATCATGCAATTAATCTCTTTGATTCCGTAGTATTGCAGGAAGAAGGTTTATTGGCTACATCCACAGGAGGTCGTAAATGCTCTATGCCGTATTATTCGAGGACAACCCGGCGGCCGGTTCCGACATGCGCCGCCAGCATATGCCGGATCATCT
>JAJFIE010000071.1 GCA_021775275.1 Rhodospirillales bacterium
CCCCAGGCCAGCGGCCAGCACCATGCCATGTGAAATTCCGGGGGATCTTTTATTTTCGGACATCGTCAGGCACATTTCCTAACCTGGCATCTAACTGTGAGAATCGATCACGATACCTTCTATTGTATCCCACGCGGGCACGCTCGCCAGCCGTTCATTCCATGCGGGCGAGGCGCTGCTGATCTCAATGTGTCGTGTGGTCTCTTCATCTCCGTGGTTCATGCGGATGTCGAGGTGGTTGTGCGGCAACCACGGCCCCAGACGGGCCGGCCATTCGATCAGGCAGATACCGTCGGAAAAAGCGTCTTCCACGCCAAGTTCCAGCGCGTCATCCGGCTTCTCCAGCCGATACATGTCGAAATGGTATATCATCCCGGCAGGGGTGTCGTATTGCTGAACCAGAGTAAACGTGGGGCTTGGCACGTCTTCCATGTGACCTGTCAGTTCATTGATAAAGGCGCGGGCAAAGGCGGTTTTCCCGACACCCAGATCACCCCACAGGGCAATAATGTCGCCCGCACCGGTCAGTGCCGCCAGCCAGGCGGCGAGGCGGGCGGTCGCGGCTTCGCCTTCGGCGATGATCCGGTGGGCCGACACCTGTGAAGCATCCGTGTTCATGGCCCTTTTTATCCGGGGTGGCGGGGTCCTGCAACAGGCAGCAACGGACCTTGAATTTTTGCGCCGTACCGCATAGGTTTGCTCCGCGCTATTTCGGGGCGGGAGCGCATCAAATCGGGGGCAATCAAAATGGCGGTTGGCACAACGCCATCGTGCGGCATTATCTGTTTTGTCGCGTGGATGGGGGCAATGATTTGTCTGGGGCAGTCGGCTCAGGCGCAAAGTATTTCCAAATTGCAAGGTGATCCGGTCCGTGGTGCGGAACTGGCTGGCGCGTGCGTCAGTTGTCATGGCCGTGATGGCATGGGGTACCCGGAGGGCATCCCCCGGATTGTCGGTCTGTCGACATCCTATATTCGGACCCAGCTTCTGGAATTCAGGCGCTCAGCCCGTGTGCGGGCCGGGAAATCGAACGGTGAGAACGGGAGCAGTCTGGCGAGCCTGGCATCGCGTGCGCGGAGTAATAGCGGCATGGATGACGCCATCGTCGGCCTGGCGGACCAGGATATTGTGGATATTGTGTCTTTCTACAAGACGCAGCAATGCATCCCGTCCGGCAAACCGCAATCAGCCCGCCCGAACCTTGCTGATCGCTGTGACACCTGCCATGGCAAGGGGGGCGTGAAAAACGCCAGAAACGTACCCAGCCTTGCATCACAGCGCGCCGTCTATATGCGCCGCCAGCTCAAGTTGTTCCGTGCGGCAAAGACCATCAAGGATATTGATACGAAGGCTGAGGGAACGACCCGGTACAGCAAGATCATGTTCACGCAGTCACGCTGGTTGACGGATGATCTGATTGTCTTGTTATCAGATTACTATGAAAGCATACCCTGCAAATATTGAAGGGACGCTAGTTCGCCTTGTGGCGAACCACGTACGAGCCGTTTTCCATACCCTCAAAATAGTCATTGATGTCCGGGTGATTGAACGGTTCCCCTGATTCGTCGGGTATCAGGTTCTGTTCCGATACATAGGCGACGTAGGGGGACTGATCGTGGTTCTCCGCCAGCAGGTGATAAAACGGCTGATTTTTGCGGGGGCGCGCATCCTTGGGGATGCTTTCGTACCATTCTTCCGTATTGTTGAATTCAGGGTCCACATCAAACACCACACCGCGAAACCCGAACAGGCGATGACGCACCGGCTGGCCGATGGGAAATTTTGCGTGGAGTTCTTTGCCGGTATCCTGCATCGGTGTGTTTTCCTGGATATTTGTTTCAATGACATAAATGGGAGCAGAAAGATCGTCAATGCAGCATAAACCGCCTGTCTGATCAAACAGGGAAACTATGATAGACTGCCGATTCCACAAGATTGAGAGCACCCACCATCCATGAGCGCCAAACTACGCCTGTATAGCGGATTTGTGCTGCTGGTCTACGTCACCGGCCACCTGGTTACTCATGCCCTGGGAATTGTTTCGCTGGAAACCATGAATGCGGGCCTGCGTATTACAGACCCACCGTGGCGCAGCGCGCCCGGTACAGTCGTGTTGTTGGGCGCTCTGGTCATTCATGTGGGGCTGGCGTTATGGAGTCTTTACCGGCGGCGCACGCTGCGGATGATGAAGCAATGGGAAGTGGTTCAACTGACCCTCGGGCTGGTAATCCCCCTGCTGCTTATGGTGCACGTCATGGGAACCCGTGTGCTTGGCGAGGTCTATGGTGTCAGTGGCGATTATTTCACCACCATGATAGCCCTCTGGGTTTTCAAGCCAGTCTATGCGGTGCAGCAGGCGGCCCTGCTGATTGTCGTCTGGACACATGGCATGATTGGATTGCACATGTGGCTGCGGCTGAAACCCTGGTATCCGGGCGCGCGGGACTGGCTGCTCGTCATCGCCATTCTGATTCCATCGCTGTCGCTGGCGGGATATGTGTCGGCCGGCATGGAAATTCTCGAATTGGCCAAAATCGATGGCTGGGTTGATGCCGTGCTTTCTTCCTACGGGCGGATTCCGTCCATGGGGGCCTTTGTCGGGGATATGGAACGGGCTGGTCAACTGGTCGCCGTTGCCGTGGTCGCCCTGGTTTTCATTGCCCGGGCCTTGCGTTCGGCGGTTGCGGCGCGTGGACGCAAAACCGCTACGATCCGGTATGCACCGGGGGATCGCTTGGTTCCCCTGCAACACGGCGCGACGGTCCTCGAATGCCTGCGCGCTGCCGGGGTTCCCCATCTGTCTGTATGTGGTGGGCGGGGGCGATGCTCCACCTGCCGGGTGCGGGTGGAAAATGGTGGCGAATATCTGGTCGCGCCGGATGCGGACGAACAGCGCGTGCTGGACCGGATTGGCCTGAGTGGCCCGGTTCGTCTCGCCTGCCAGATCAGGCCAAAGGGCGATATTCGTGTCGCCGCGTTACTGCCGCCGGAAGATCCATCTGGCGCCATGCAAACGGTCCGCAGCCACCGCGGGGGCGATGAAGTCACGGTCGCTATCCTGTTTGTCGATTTGCGTGGCTCGACAAAGTTGTCGGAGGACCGCTTGCCTTTCGATGTGGTGTTTATCCTCAATCAGTTTTTTGCCGAGCTGTCCGGTGCGCTGGCGGAAACCGACGGGCATTATGCCCAGTTCAATGGTGATGGCCTGATGGCGCTCTATGGTCTCGATACGGATATCGGTACGGCATGCCGTCAGGCGGTCGCCGGGGCTACGGCCATGCTGCGGCGCATGGATGCGCTGAATGACAGGCTGGCGGACGAATTATCGGAACCTCTTCGCATCGGCATTGGAATCCATGCGGGGGAAGCCATCGTCGGCTCCATGGGGCCGCCGGCAACACCCATTGTCTCGGCGTTGGGCGACAATGTGAACATCGCCGCCCGCCTGGAAAGCCAGACCAAGGAATTCGGCGTTCCCCTGGTGATGTCGGCGCGCGTCGCCGAATACGGCGACATGGATGCATCGTCGCTGACCATGCGGGAAGTCCCGGTCAAAGGCCGTGAGCGGCCTGTGCGGGTGTACTCCGTTGTGGAACCCGGAAACTTGTTGAACTAGCTGACGATTGCCCCGGTACATGGAATTGGGAGATTTGGGGAACATGGGTTTCAAGGTTCTGATTGCAGAATTCCTGCACGAGACAAATACCTTCAATGTCTACAAGACCGGCTTGTCGGCGTTCGAAGCCAGTCTTTTTCTGATTGGTGACGATACCATCGCGCCCCTCGAAGGGACCAACACCGGTATCGCGGGGTGTCTCGATTGCGCCCGCGAATTTGGCTGGAGCATGACCCATGCGGTCACCGCCCATGCCGGGCCTTCCGGTCTGGTGACCACCGGGGCGTTCGAGAAAATTGCCGGGCTAATTCTTGATGCGGCGCGGGCCGGGCCGTTCGACGGGGTGCTGCTGCCGCTGCATGGCGCCATGGTCCCGGAATTCTGCGAAGACGGCGAAGGGGAGTTGTTGCAGCGATTGCGCGGTGTTATTGGCCCGGACATACCGATAGCGATAACCCTTGATCTGCATGCCAATGTCACCGTGCAGATGTGTGAACTGGCGCAGATCATCGTGTCTTACAAGACCTATCCCCATATCGATATGCGGGAAGCCGCGTGTCATGCGGGAAGCGTTTTGCAGCGGACCATGCTGGGCGAGATTTCACCCCGCACCTTGCGCGTTCACCGCCCCATGCTCGCCGAGGCCAATGGTGGCAGAACAGATGTCGGCCCCATGATCGAGAGATTTGATTGCGCCCGCGCCTACGAGGCCGAGGTGGACGTTTTTGCCGTCAGCATCAACGCCGGGTTTGAAGGAAGCGATATCGCCGAAGTCGGCCCCACGGTTCTGGTCACCTGTCAGGGAGATAACGCCACGCATCAGGCCTTTGCCGAAACAATCGCCGATGATATCTGGCAACGCAGAGCCGAGGTTATCAACACTTTCCATACGGTGGATGAAGCGGCGCAAATCGCCGCCGACTTTGTTTACGCTGGCGCGCCCCTGATGATTGCGGACTATGCCGATAATCCCGGCGGTGGGGCTTATGGTGATTCAACGGCGTTGCTTGGTGCGCTGCTGGAGAGCGGCGTCGCCAATTCCTGCTTCGGGCCCCTTATCGATCGGGAAGCCGCCAGCCTGCTGCATAAACACCGGGAAGGGGAAACCGTCACCATGGACATCGGCGGCAAGACCGATCCCCGGTTCGGCGGCGGACCCCTGACAGTAACCGGGAAAATTCTGCGATTGAGTGACGGTGTGTGTGTCGGCGATGGCCCCATGAAGCGTGGCCAGGAAATGAACTTCGGTCCGACAGGTGTGATGCAGGTGGACGGCATCGACATTCTGGTCGTCAGCGAGCCGGTGCAGATGTACGATCAGCAACAATTCCGCGCCTTTGGCATTGACCCCGGCGCCAAAACCATCGTCGGCCTCAAATCCATGCAGCACTTCCGCGCTGCCTTTGAGCCCATTGCCGGGAAGGTCATTGTCTGTGACAGCGGAGCGCTTTGCACACCCGATGTGACCAAACTGCCTTACCGGAATGTGCCGCGACCACTGTACCCGCTGGACACGGATATGGTGTTGTAACCTAATCCATGCCGGTGTCGCGCCGGATGGTGATGTTGCGCAGCATGACCTCGAGCAGGACCTTGTCTTCATAGCCGATGGCGACTTCGCTGGCGTATTTGTCGCGCAATTCGTGAAACAGCGTGCGTTCGTTATCGGCAAGTCTGTCTTCGACCTTCGCCACCTTGTCGATCAGGTCCTTGATTTCGACGAGGGTCTTCAGGTCGGGAAACACATCGGTGTTGCTCATGGTTGAAACGTGTCCCTCATGCCTGAAAGGCGTCCCGGGCATCGCCACCTTCCGTGCCGGTAGCGGGCAGGGTGCAGGTGACCGTTGTGCCCCGGTTAGGGGATGATTTGATGCCCACGGCGCCGCCGTGCAGTTCGACGAAGCTTTTCACCATGGCGAGGCCCAATCCTGCGCCTGCGCCCGCACTCTGACCTGCGCCGTCCGGCTCCCCTTCAGGTTGGTCGCCTTTGGTGAATTTCTGAAATACCCGGTCGATGTCGGCTTGCGGAATGCCGATACCCGTATCCGCGACTTCGATGATCACACCGCTATCATCGCGACTTGCGGACAGGCGCACGCCGCCACGTGCAGGGGTAAAGCGAACCGCATTGGACAGCAGGTTGAAAACCACCTGTTTGAGCCGCCGCCCGTCCGCCGAGAGCCAGCCTATATTCGTCGGCACGTCGAAGGTCAGGTACAGGTCCTTGTGCCGGGCGCGCTCGGTGATCAACCCCATGGTCGGCGCCAGCAGGGCGTGCAGGTCAATGGCGTCCTTGTCCAGAACCGCCGTGCCGCTTTCAATCGCGGCCAGTTCCAGAATATCGGCGACCACCGTCATCAGGGACTCGGCAGAGGCCTGAATGCCTTGCACATATTCCTGCTGGCGCGGTGTCAGATCACCGAAATATCCGGCGTCAAGGATTTGCGAATACCCGGTGATGTTGGTCATGGGCGTGCGGACTTCATAGGAAATATCGGCGATGAATTTGGATTTAAGCCGGTCTGTTTCTTCCAGCATCTCTGCCCGTGCCCGCAATGCATCCTCTACCTGCGCTTCTTCCGTGACATCCAGATAACTGACCAGCACGGCGCCGTCGGGTAACGGCACGCTGGCCACATCAAGCACCTGACCATCACCACGACGAAACCGCGCCTTGTGCTCACGTCGTCGGGTCAGTGACGACAGGATCGCCGAGCGCCGTGTCGCCCATTCATCGGGGTCTTCATGGGGGTCGCGCATGCGGTCAACGATCTCGGACAGGTGTGGCCCCGGGTCATTTTCCGGCCCGGCGTCGGGAAGCGCCAGATCCCAGAGTTTTGCAAACGCGGCGTTGTGGAGCTTCATGCGGCCATCGCCACCAAAAACGGCCACGGATTCCTGTAGGTTATCGATGGTGTGCCGTTGAACCGCATCCAGTGTTTTGTAGGATCGTTGCAGGGACAGCTTGTCGGTTATGTCGTCGTAGACGTGCATTAACCCGCCATGGCTGGCGGGGGCGACAGTGTTTCGGATGGCCCGTCCATCTGGCAGGTGCATTGTGCGTTCCAGGGGTTCCTGCAAGTGATCAAACAGGGCGTTTTCCTCTGTCCGGTAGATGCGGAAATCGGCGACCTCGGTCAGGCGGCGTTCGTCACGCAGTTTCTCGATAACCTGCGTCAGCGTCGGTCGTTCAACCAGCCAGTCTTCCGGTAATCCCCATAATCCGGCATAGGCCGAGTTGAAGGATTCGAGCCGCTTGTCCGCGTCAAAAATGGCGACACCGCTGCCAAGCGCTTCCAGCATCTGATCAAAGATGGCGCGTTCGCGCATGAGGGTGTTTTCAAGCTCGTCCGTGCGCGGTGCTTCATGTTCAACAGCAAAACCGATTGTCCCTGCGCCATGGCCCAGTGGGGCTTCGGTAATTTCCATGACCCGGCGGTTGCCGTCTGCTTCCAGCACCCGGCGCTCGGTATGGGCGTGGCCATCTGTCTGGGCGCGTCTGGCTATTTCAGCCCCCCGGTCGGCTGCCATGTTTCCACTGTTGCGGGCCGTTTCGTTGGTATAGGCGAGGGCCAGTTCCGGATCGCGCAACCACAGAGGCAGGGGGATGGAATCGAGGATCAGGCGCAGGGAGTCATCCGCATGGGTCTCGTTGGATTTGTCGGGATGGGGATCGTCCGCAGGGGGCTCGGTTGAGACCGGTTCCCCGGTCTCATGCGCAACATTCAGTTTGGATCGCCAGGATAAGAATGCCAATGCCGTCACCACAATTGCAGCGAATCGCTCCCGAATCTTAAGAGCCCCGGAGTCTGGCGGCAAGGGGCATTCTGATATAGTGAGGACGGATGAAACAAACGTTCTTCGAGAAAGGCTGGCGCCGGTTTCCGCATGATCCGGTTTTGGCGGAATGGGTTGATCAGACCCTTCCGGCGGCGCGGCAGGCCGTGCGGGCGCCGGAGAACGCCCGCTGGCTGCGGTGCGGCGGGACATGGTTTGCCGGGGTAAACGCCCTGCCCAACGACACAAACGGCGCCGTTGATGGCGGCCCGCCTGTCGCCGGGCAGGTCGTGAATTTCATCCATGGCGAGCTGGGGTTGTCAGGATTCGGGTGGGATCCGGCGCAACTATCCGTCTGCTATCCCGGCTATCCCAGACCCATGGATGGGGAATCCGACGCAAACTTCGCCTTCCGGCGGGATCGTGACGCCGCCCATGTGGACGGGTTGCGCCGCGAGGAGCCGGGGCGTCGGCGGCGCTTGCGTGAGCATCACGGGTTTATTCTGGGCATCCCCATGGCGCCGGTGAGTGCAGATGCCTCACCGCTGGTGATCTGGGAAGGCTCGCACCACATGGTCCGCGAGGCGTTTCGCACGGTATTCGCGGGAATCCGGCCGGATCACTGGTCAGAGGTGGATGTCACCGATGCCTACCATGCCGTCAGGCGAGAGATTTTTGATACCTGTAAGCGGGTGGTGATTAACGCCCGGCCCGGCGAAGCCTATGTCATTCACCGGCTCGCCCTGCACGGGGTTGCGCCATGGCCGGATGCGGCGCAGGCCGGCCCCGATGGGCGCATGATTGCCTATTTCAGGCCGGAAACAGGAAACCCGGAGGACTGGCTTTCCGCACCGTAGGCGTGCCGGGCAACGGTTTAGCCGGCCCTGGCCTCGATCATCTCTTTCAGGTCGTCGTATTCTTCGCAGCCGAAGGTGCAAATATCGTCGAGTTTTTCCAGACGTTCTCTGGCCAGTTCCATCTGTCCGGTCTCGACATACAACTCTCCCAGATATTCGTTGGCGCCCCGGTGCTCAGGGTCGAGGGCCAGCGCCTTCTCGTAGGCCGCCAGCGCCTGGTCCATCTGGCGCAGTTTGCGGTAACTGAAGCCCAGATAGTTCCATGTATTGGCATTGTCAGGTTTTTTCGCGGCAGCTTGCTTGAACAACCCGACAGCCTGACTGTAATCCCCGGCCTTGACCGCTTTCACGCCCATGCTGAAGGGAGAATTTTTGGCAGACCCACCCGACGCACCGCCACCACCGCTGCCGGCGGCCCATGCAGTCATTGGCGAAAACAGACTTACCATCACGATGAAAGAAAACATGCGAAACACGGTCACTGCTCCCTATCCTGGAAAAACAAAAGAATTCAATATTTTGTGACCGAAAATCAAATCAAAATCCCGTTACAGGCGACGGCGGGAAATGGAAACTGCGGTATAATGAGCCATGTATTTTGGCGAAATGGAGTGAAAGTCATGGATTATCTGTTGGGAAATAATCATCGCTTGCCCGACCTTGATCTGAGTTTCGGGAATTTGCCGTCGGATACCTACACTGATGGCGGTTTCCGGTTTCGCAGGTTTTCCACTTTCAACTACCGGGATGGCGAAATTGAACATTTACCGCCGGAAACCTTTACCCAGAGCAGCGAGCTGAACGTCTTTCTCGGGGATGTGGTGCGGACCTATGAAGAGATTGAGGAACGCACATACGGCAATCCGCTGTTTGCTGAAATGTTTGCCCTGTTCGATGAGCACACCACCATCGATATTGGCGAACACATCGGCGTCCATCAGGTCCGCATCTATAAGACCGCCGAGGCCGTCATGGCCCCCGAAGGGCGTCACCAGGACGGATTTGACCGCATCGCCGTGTTCATGATCAACAGCGTCAATATCGACGGCGGCCACCTGCGGCTGTCCCTGAACAGGACTGGCGAGGCCTTTCTGGACAGGGAACTGGCGCCCGGCGACTGGGCAATTTTGAATGACCGAAATCTGTTCCACAATGCGTCGCCCATCGACCTCATCGATGAGAACAAGGAAGGGTATGTGGATTTTTTCGTCCTGACGGCGTCGGATGCGGACGGCGCGGTCCATTAATGAGCGGTTCAGCGGCTCGCCTTCCCGTCACCGGTTCCGGAGAGTTTTTGATCATTAAATCTGTTTGGCAGCATCAGATTTACGCCTGAGTTTGGCAAACAATCTTTGAAATAAACATATCCGTTGTTTTTTGACTCGATAATGGCTGAGCGGAAGCGCGCCTCCGGTTTTGTCCCTATCGTTCGTCGTGATCAATCTGTACTTTTTTTAGAGCCATTGTGTTTGCCGCCAAATCCCATGCCTTGTTTTTGGTAAATAGCACAAATCGCCTGAATGAGATTATTCGCTTGTGCTACATTGAAAGCTACTGGATCAAAACCCCCGGCCCAATCGACCATCTCTTCATGGTCTGGATGACTTGGGTCGGCCAAGGCATCCAGCAATTCAGGATAACCGTAAGGTCCACCACAATCCTCTGGTGGGCAGGCCTGTTCCCCGGCAATGCAACGGAATGCCTGCACGCCTAATTCAGCCCCATCCTGTTGTTTCTCGACAGTGATTGTGTGCATCCAGTCATCGCCGAAATCGTAGCTATAGGAAAACTTCATGTCCGTGGAAAGGAGCCCATCGAGTTTCTGAGCCCGTTCATCGAAAACACCGGAATCGGGGCCGAAACCAACGTCTTCGGGAATTTCGTACCGATTTCCGTCAATCTCAAACATGTGCAGGTGGCTATCTTCCCAGCCCATCGCACCTTGGATGACGGCGTGCAATTCCGTTAATGTTAGCGAAGATGGCACGATGATACGCCGCCAGATCGTGGGCTCGACGCCGGTAAGATCAATCCGTAACTGAAGAGTGTCCGGCATAGCTTTCCGCAATTCGTTTAGTAACGATAGCTGTCCGGTTTGAACGGACCATCCACGGTGACGCCGATATAATCAGCCTGTTCCTGATTGAGCTTGGTCAGGCTGGCGTTCAGCTTGGCGAGGTG
>JAJFIE010000072.1 GCA_021775275.1 Rhodospirillales bacterium
TCGCCTGCCGGACCGCCATTGGCGGCGGTCACGATACCGCCAACCGTGGCATCCAGATTGATGGCGGACACGAGCGCCGTTCGAATACCCGCCAATCCGCCTTCGAGGCCGGTCACCGAATAGGGAACCGTCGTGCCGTCAACGACGACCGAGTATATATCTCCAACCTCAAAAGTGCTGCTGAGGGAGCCGATTGTCACTGTATCTACCTGGGCGGTGGAACTGGTATCCAGGGCTCGGGCCGTTGCGGTGAACGGTGTTCCCGGTGCGCGTGAGGTGAGAACAATTTCTCCGGGGGCGGCGCCCACCGTGGCGATAACCGAAGCGTTTGCCGGAGATGTATTATTAACCGTCGCAACGATCCCGCTGACAACACCTGCCAGGGTGCCTTCAAAACCGGTGACCGAGTAGCTTGCTGTCGTCCCACCGATGATGACTTCATAAATATCACCGGCTTCGAGCGTGCCTGATACGGTCAGGGTATCGACCTGGGCAATGCCCGGTCCAAACGTGGCTGCCCCGGAGGTCGTAATGGCCGTGCCAGCCGTTGCGGCGGTGAGGGTGATTGTTCCCGGTGTCGCACCTGCGGCGGCGGTTGCCTTTGTGGCGATCACGCTATCGGCGTTTAAGGCTGTGACAAGACTACTGACGACAGTGGCCAGCGTATCGGTCGCCGTAGCTGTATAACTTACAGACGTGCCACCAACTGTCACCGTATAGGCGTCACCGGCTTCTATGGTCCCGCCCAGGGTAACGGTATCCACCTGCGCTGTTCCGGCGCCTTGATAGGTTGCCGAGATGTCCCACGTGTTGAGTGCGGATTTTGTGAAGTTCAGACGTGCATCCTGGCTGTTTCCGTTGGAATCGACAAAATCGATGGTGAGAGTTTCCATGCCATCGGCCTTGGTTCCGCCGTTATCAAGATTGCTTACCGCCGTCAGGTGATTAGCAACAATGGCGGCATTGGAATCCAGGTTCACAATTAATTCCGCATTCGTGGTCGGGAGGCCCGAAGCAGAAAATGCATTCTTGTCCACCCGCATGGGGGCAGGGGTGCCCGTGGTTGGGAAGGTGCCATCCGCAAGCGCCGCAAAACCGAGAATAAAGTATCCGTTCTTGTCGACCAGATAGCCGTCTTTTGTGGTAATAGTCTGGCCCGAAATGGGATCGGTAATCGTTATGTCGTTGACGGCGGCCTGACGAAAACTGCCATCGCGTGTGTAGACGATATCGGTGGCTGCAAAATCTGTGCTGGTGACAAAAAAACCGTCGCCCGAAATTGCCAAATCCAGCGCACTCGTGGAGCCTTGCAAATTCCCCTGGCTGTCGATGCGCTGATGGATCACCGGGCGAATACCACCTTGATCACGCTCGCCAAACATCTCGTTGCCCAGAACGCTCTGAAATCCGACATCAGATCGCCGGTATCCACCCGTCGAAACATTCGACACGTTGGTTCCGATCTGGTTCAGGGCTGTCGCCTGGGCTTGCAGCGCCAGCGTACTGATGGAAAAAGCGCCCAGGATGGACATATTGATACTCCCAAATGCTCAAAACTCCCCCGTCGTCGGGGTGGGCGCGCGCACTGCGCCACTACCTCAGAAGCAAAATGGATGCCAAGATGCAGAGAGTCTAATACATTGAAATACATATATTTTTGTGCAGGAGGTCGTGACTCGGTGCTGTGGACGGAAAAAGCTGTCCTGCTACCGAGAAATTATTGCCGGGCTGTGGCGGGGAATACGAAAACCTGGGCTTCATCCACGTGAAAATCAACGAGGCTTCCTGGCGTGGGAAGAAACAGTCCCGGGATGCGGGCATGAAATGCATCCTCCGTATGTGGTGATTTTTCGTCAACAAGGCGCAAATGAGTTGATCGTCCGATAGGACGGGCAGTGACGACCCGTAAACGGACAGCACCTGTCGGCGGATTTTTACAATTCCTTGCCTCATGAAGGCCTTCAGGTCTGACCAGGACATCGACCAATGTCCCTGGTGGTATTCCGGTCACTGAAAATTTTCCCAACGCAGTTTCAACGCTCCCGTCATTTTCCGTCACTGTGGAAATTCGATTAATCGGACCGAACAGGCTGGCAACAAACGCGCTGACCGGGTGTCGATATATCTGAATGGGATCGCCTGTCTGAACAACGCGTCCTTCATCCATGATCAGTAGTTGATCTGACATGAACATGGCTTCTTCCGGGTCATGGGTAACCATCAGGGCGGTGTGTCCGGATTCCTTTAGCAAATCATGGGTTTGCTCGCGGACCTGCGCCCGCCGGGTCACATCCAGCCCTGAAAAAGGTTCATCCAATAACAAGATGCTCGGTTCCGGCGCCAGGGCGCGGAGCAGGGCGACCCGTTGTTGCTGGCCACCGGATAACTCATGGGGATAACGCCCTGCAAAGCCGACCAGCCCCATGCGTTCAAGCGCTGAGGCTACCCATGCTTCCGTGTTCCTGGTTGCTGCGCCAACACCGAACTTGACGTTTTCCAGGACCGTAAGATGGGGAAACAGGGCATAGTCCTGAAACATCAGTCCGACGTTCCGGATTTCCGGCGGCAGTTCCGCCAATCCGGCTTCGGCGACAATGCGTCCACCGATCTCGACACGGCCTTTTTGCAAGGGCTCCAGTCCCGCAGCAATACGCAACAGCGTAGTCTTGCCACAACCTGACGGCCCCAGAAGACAGGCGATCAACCCCTGTTCCACATGCAATGAAACATCATCGAGGACCTGTTGTGGTCCGAATGAATGAGAGATGCCCTGCATGGTCAAGCCGGTCATGGAGGTGTGACTTTCATTCCGTGCTGCATGGCGGGTTAACGGCTTCCCGGTCTTGACCGCGTGATTGCGGCGCTCAGGATAATCACGGGAATGATCCCCGCCGCGACGATGGATAGCGCACCAAGGGCGCTCTCCTCAAGCAATTCATCCGACGCAAACTGGTGCACATAGGTTGCCAGGGTCTCGAAGTTGAACGGGCGCAATAACATGGTCATGGGCAACTCTTTCATGACGTCGACAAACACCAGAATGGCCGCAGTCAGAACGCTCGACCGCATGATCGGTATGTGCACTCGCATCAGAGTGCTTGCCGGGCCATGCCCAAGGGTGCGGGCGGCGCCATCCATGTTGGCGGTTATTTTGCCCAGGCTGGCTTCCAGCGTGCCAAATGATAATGCGAGAAAGCGTACCAGATAGCCGAGAACCATGGCAAAGACAGTGCCACTTAGAATGAGCCCTGTAGAAAACCCGGTGATGCCTTCGATTGTGTCGTTGATGGCATGATCCAGGCGTGTCAGCGGTAACATAACGCCGATGGCGAGGACCGCGCCGGGTACGGCATATCCAATGCTGGCGACCCTGGCGGCCCCTTGCAAAATGGTGGAATTGCGAAGCCGGATTGCATAGGCGAGAAAGAGTCCGATCATGACCGCAATTGCAGCACTTATGGTTGCCAATGCCAGACTGTTGCGCATGTAGGTCAGAAAGTCACCGGCCAGGGTGTCTTCGTAGAAA
>JAJFIE010000073.1 GCA_021775275.1 Rhodospirillales bacterium
GATCTGGTAATCGTCGATGATGCCGGACATTCTGCATTCGAGCCTGGCATCAAGGCCGCGCTCGTGCGGGCGACCGAGCAAATGAAAGAAACTGCCCGCTAGGTTATCGACGGTATCGACACGGCTTGCATCACTCATCGTTTTCACAGATGATGCGCGCTCAAAAGGTTCACAAAGAGCCTGACAGAGGCAAAGACTTATGATACGCAAAATCGGGAAAATGGCCGGTGCCGTGGGTACGGCACTAATGATCGTCTTTTCAAGTGCAGCAACCAATACTGTAGCCGCTGATGATCCGGCATTTCTCACCATTGCTGCGGGCGCATGGGATTTCAACAAACAGGATGATCAGGGTGCTGAATTCCGTGTCGAATATCGTTCCGACAAGAAATTCTGGGAACTGAAACCCTTCGGCGCCATCGCTGGCTCCAGCACGGGCAGCCTTTTTATCGGCGCTGGCGTTCTGATGGATATCTATTTCGGGCGCCGCTTCGTGGTTACCCCGAGTTTTGCGCCGCACTTCTATTACCAGGGAGATTCGGACAAGGACCTGGGCCATGCCCTGGAGTTTCGCTCGCAACTGGAATTCGCCTACCGTTTTGATGATCGCTCGCGACTGGGTCTTTCCATCTCGCACTATTCCAATGCTAGCATCGGTGACAAAAACCCCGGCACGGAAAGCCTGTTGCTGAATTACAGCATTCCTACCACCAGCATCACGAACTGGCTGGACTGACCGGCCTCACCTTCACTTATCCTTTCGATAAATGTTATTGTTCAACTCCCCTGCCAGCCGGGCGCCGTCCGTGTTGGCAAATGTTCATCTATTCAATTCGACTCGTTAGATGATTTCGGGTTGGGGATGATTGTAGATTGGAAGAGCATCTGTTGAAAGAGGATGAGGTGAAGGCGCTCTATCGCACGGGAAATGCGTGCGCGGAGAGCGGAGAAGATGACGCCGCCGCCCAATCCTTCAAAGCGGCCTTAAAATTGGACCCATCTCATACGGGCGCAGGAATCGGTCTCGCACAGGTTTATGACCGTCTGGGGAATGCCGCCGCGTCGGAACGTGCATATCTTGATATTTTGACCCTCAACCCTAACAATCCGCAAGCCAATCATGCGCTTGCCAAGATCTGCCTTCGGAAACAACAGCACATCGAAGCTGAAAAATACATTCAAACGTCTATCGCCTCATCACCGGGAAACCACCAGTTTCTCCTGACACTGGCGAAGGCCCTTAAAGGCCAGAAGCGGCATCAGGAAGCGGAAGAAATTTATACTACTACATTGCAAGATCATGCAGATGACGCACTCGGTTTCATAGAACTAGGACAGGTTCTGAGCGCGCAGGGTAAAATTGACGAAGCCGCCGAGGCGTATTCCAAAGCAGTCAGGCTTGCGCCAAAAAATACAGTGGCGCTCGGTCAGGCTGGCTATTTTTATCAAACGATACGGCAATACGATACGGCGACCGAACTTTATCAGCGATACCTTGAAATTGATCCTGATGACATTGCGATTTTAACCAATATAGGGATGGTCCAATCCGCGCTGAAACAGATTGAAGAGGCAAAACATTTTTTTCTGCGCGCTCTACAATTGACGGACAGCCCTGCGCGCCTTTTAAATAATCTGGCGTCACTCCATTCAGATCCTCGCGAGGCGCTCAATCTTTATCAACGCGCCTTGGCAGAAGACCCCTCCTATTCTGCTGCACGCTCAAATGTACTTATGTACCTCAATTTTCTGGAAGACATTCCGGTGAGCCGCGTGTTCCAGGAACACCGGCAATGGCAACGCTGGCATGCAGAACCCCTGCCTGCCGAAATGCTTTTCTACAAAAACATCCCGGACCCGGATCGCCGGTTGCGCATTGGATATCTCTCGGGTGATTTCTCCGGGCACGTCGTCAGTTATTTTATCGAAGGCGCTCTTGCGCGACATGACCGGGACCACTACGAAATATTCTGTTATTCAAACGTGAAAACACCGGATGGAACGACAGAACGCCTGAAGTCCTACGGCCACCACTGGCAATCTGTCGTCGGGGTGAGTGCTGCGGATGCTGCCGACCTGATCCGCCACGACGGGATCGATATTCTCGTTGATCTGAATGGCCATACGAGCCGAAATAGACTCGACATTCTGGCCAAAAAACCAGCTCCCATTCAGGTATCGTGGATAGGGTATCCAAATACATTGGGCCTCGAAACGGTAGACTACCGTCTCGTCGATAATATTACAGACCCGCAAAACGAAGCTGACGAATACTATGTGGAAAAACTGTTGCGCCTTCCCGGGCCATTCCTTTGCTACACGACGACATCCACCTTCCCGTTTTCAGATAAACTGTATGCTTTACAGGTAGGGCATGTCACTTTTGGATCATTCAACCGCATATCAAAGGTGTCGCCCTCAACCCTTGCCACCTGGGCGCACATTCTAACAAGGGTTAAGGGATCACGACTGATCATCAAGTCCACCTCGCCTATTGACCGGCAAATGCATGATCAGATGCTTGACGCATTCACCCGATGCGGGGTCTCAACTGATCGTATCGAGATTCTGGGGGAGCTGTCCCCCGACGCGCACCTGCGTCTCTATGACAAGATCGATATCGCCCTCGACACGTTCCCCTATAACGGCACGACAACAACGTGTGAAGCCATGTGGATGGGGGTTCCCGTCGTTTGTTTGCAGGGCGACAGACACGCGACGCGCGTCTCGGCAAGCCTCATATCACAGGTTGGCCTTGATGAATGCGTAGCGAATAGTCAGGACGAGTATGTAGAGATCGCGGTTAAACTATCCGGTGATCTCGAACACCTGGAAAACCTACGCAAAAACCTACGCGAGACCATGTTGTCCTCTCCTCTTTGTGATGCCAAAACACACACGATGGGCGTTGAGTCAGCCTATCGGGAGATGTGGGAAACATGGTGCCGAGGCGAATTAAGCCATCGTGCGCAGCGACGAAACCAGAGGCCCCCCGAAACGGAATGGCACAAACCTCCGATCCGTATTATTCATGCTTTGGGCAACCGGGTTTTTTCTCAACTCTGCGAGTGCCTGGATGCAATGAATGGTATCGGCTTGCTAAACGACATGCACCCTCTCGGAATGTCGATCTTCAACCCAATAGAAGAAGCACAAAACCGCCATGAATTGTTTGACGACGATGAGTGGGAGGTTGTCACAAGGAAAAAACTTTCCTTCAGCGAATGTATGTCACGTATCCAGGCGCGATTCAGACACCGCAATCAGGAATTGGTGATCACAGATTGGAACCATCTTGATTTCATCGCCAAACCCTACCTGCCGAAAGCAAGTAACACGCTCTTTAGTAATTCAGAGCTAAGCCGTGATTTTGACGTTAAGGATATCTTCGTCGTCCGCCACCCCCTGCCACAATGGATGTTTTACTGCGCAGCGACCAATGTAAGCGACTATGTGGATGTCGATGAGTTTCTGGCAGGTTACAGGCGTTTCGCCGAAATGGCCGTGGAAGGCGTTTGGTTTCGATGTGAGGACTTCGCGGCTGATCCCGCTGAAGTATTAGGGGATATGTGCAAACACCTTGGGTTGCTGTTTGATCCGGATATCCTGCACCCATACCGGGCAGCATCACATATTCCCGGAGAAGCCTCCGGGCGTTCGTCGAAAAGCCGGACCAAAAAGGAAATCCAGGCGCCAATCCCGCAACAGGGCCCTCCCGAATTGCAGGCGCGTTTGCAGCAATCTGACGACTACGCCTATATTTTGCGCCTCTTGGAGTATGACAAACCGAAAGACTCCGGTCCGTCAATTTTGGAGTGACCAAAAGCCCGGAAAGCTTCTGAGCTGTAATCGACGTGTTCCCAGTGAAGATGACAGGCGGATGGTGCGCCCGACAGGATTCGAACCTGTGACCCCCAGATTAGGAATCTGGTGCTCTATCCAACTGAGCTACGGGCGCATTCAGGCTTCGTATATCATACGGAAAGGTCGTGGCTCCAACGAAAAGCCGCAAGCTCACAGGATATTCTCTTTCGCACCCTCATTCGTTAACCATTGTCGGAACAAAACAGCAGCGTTACGTTGCTCTCGTGATTGCCGAATAATTATCGCTCGAATTTCAGGAAAGTTCCCGTGAACAGACTGTACTTGCTGCGACACGCCAAATCCAGTTGGAGCGACCCAACGCTGACTGACTTTGACCGCCCGCTCAACAAGCGGGGAGATCGTGCGAGCGCCCTGATTGCACGCCATATCAGAAAAGCCGGCATTGCGCCGGAACTTGTTCTTTGTTCCCCGGCAAAACGCGCCTTGCAGACTCTGGACGCACTCCGCCCTGTTTGGAATGACAGGACCAATATTGAGATTGTCGATGAATGCTATGATGCAACCACTGAGGTCATCCGCTCACACCTTCGGGCCCACGCTGGAAAAGTCACCTCAATTATGTTGATCGGCCATAATCCGGAGATCCAGGATCTGTCACTTAAACTCAGCAATAATTATGATGACTCACAGTACCGGGGCGCTCAACGGAAATTCCCGACAGGCGGCCTCGCTCAACTTTCCGCCCCGCGCGACGTTTGGGAAAACATGCGCTATGGCGGCTTCACCTTCCACGAATTTGTTCAACCCCGCGAATTAGAGCGCATTGAATAATCACAAAAACGGGCATCATTTTCATAAATCCTCCGTAGCGCACCCAATTTTCCGTCCATATAGTTCATTACGATTTGATGACAAAGCCCCATCGTGACCTGGGACAAATGACGCGCAAGCATCAAAGGGGGGGGACATCTTGGTGGAGAAAAAGACCGAGACAGAGT
>JAJFIE010000074.1 GCA_021775275.1 Rhodospirillales bacterium
ACTTCCGAAAGACAAGAGATGTGTGCTTCGAAATCGATGGAGCATCGGTAAAGGGGGAAAAAGATATCGAAAAATTGAATCAGGAATTTGAATCCTACATCAATTTCGGTGGGTTCCCGGAGGCATTATTCAACTCTGAAATCCGCGATCAAATGGATCGGTTCATCTCGCACGATATCATAGATAAGGTGTTGTTGCGTGACTTACCTAGTCTATACGGGCTGGCGGACGTTCAGGAACTTAAACGCCTCTTCAGTGTCCTTGCCTATAACTCTGGTATGGAAGTCAATCTTGGGGAATTGGCGCAAAGTGCCAGTATCGCAAAAAACACACTGAAGAAATATATAGAATATCTGGAAGCCGCATTTCTGATCGTCCGCCTACCCCGAATTGACGAGAATGCGAAGAGGTTAAAGCGGCAGTCTAATTTTAAGGTCTATCTGACAAATCCATGTCTCCGGGCAGCAATGTTTGGAAAGCTCGAACAGGATGATGAAGCATTTGGCCCAATGGTCGAAACTGCAATTGTCAGCCAGCTTGCACAATCAAACACATTTTCTACAACCGCTTACGCACGGTGGAAGACGGGTGAAATCGATATCGTTAATCTTGACCCACAGACCCAGCTTCCCCTTTATATCTTTGAAATAAAATGGAGTGATCGAATCACCAAATCACCAAAATCCGTTTTGAAACACCTCCTAACTTTTGCAAAGAGACAAACACAGAAACCAGAAATCTGTGTGGCCACTAGAAGTACAAGGGGCGGGATAACAATTGATGGTATTAAAGTAATTTACAGGCCTGCTGCTTATATGGCCTTCACATTTTCAAATATCATGGTCGGAAGGCCTCTTGTTATGGGGAGGCATCCGATGGGAGGGTTCTTGTTTGATTCAGATGTAGAGGTTGATCCGAGGTAACAAACCAATCAGACCCATGATTCAAAAATTCACTACGACCATATGGTGAGATCGGTATGGCAATTGCCCCCTATAATCACTGGCATACTCCATTATCACGGTAATTCCATTCCGCACGAGATTATGGCAGGGTCTCGGTCATGAAACTCGCCGTTCAAATTACCCTTGCCGGATTTTTGTTGCTGCTGCCCCTACTGCTGCTGCCGGGTGCGCCTTCGCTGATGGCTGCGGAAGTCCTTGCGGGCATCAAGGGGGCCGATGATCGCCTGACCATGGTGTCCAACGAATACCCGTGGAGCGCCGTGGGTCGCATCAACACCGAGACCGGCGGTCACTGTTCCGGTGTGCTGATCGGGCCGAAGGTTGCGATCACGGCGGCGCACTGTCTGTATGACAAACGCAAAAAGTGGTTCGTGCCGCCGTCACAGGTGCATTTCGTGGCCGGGTATTTCCGCAAGGACGACGAATACACCGGCGGCGAGGTGGTCTATCAGGACACCGAGTATGTGGGGCATTCCACGGCGCAGAGTTACTTTATCCCGGACGCATACGAAGAAGGCGTGCCGCCGACCGGCGAAATTGCCGTCAACGACTGGGCGTTCATCATGCTCAACGACGACATCGGCACGCTGAGCGGCTGGTTCGGGGTCGAGCCGATGGACCGCGCATCGTTGCAGCGGTTTCTGGAAATGCGCACGCCGTTTGTGCAGGCGGGCTACAGCAAGGACAAGAAACAGGAGCTGACGGCCCACATCAATTGCCCGTTCGAGGGCTTCGCCAAGGGTCTGCCGCTGGCGGTTCATCGATGTGACGCCGTGCCGGGGGATTCCGGGTCGCCGATTTTCTATTTCAAAGACGGCCTGCCGGTGCTGGTCGCCATCCATGTGGCGACCACGCGCCAGCAGCAACCCGTGCGCGGCATCGCGGTGCCGACGGCGACGTTCATGGACGGTGTGCGGGAACTGAAACTGGGCAAGCCCGGTGTGCCGTTATCGGCGGACCTGATGCCGCTGGAAACGGCGCGGACATTACTGGCCTATCTGGGTCACGCGGGCGGCGGCACACTGGACGGGGCTGTCCGGCGCTTTCAGGAATCGGAAGGCATGGAGACCACGGGCGAGATTTCATACAGGCTGATCGGTCGGCTGGTGACCACCATGGCGCGGGGCCGCTAGGCAATCCCGCAAGATCAAGTGAACCACCGAGACACCGAGGCACATAGCGTAATTCCGCTATGTGCCTCGGTGGTGAATAAACTTTATCCGACCGGGCACGACCTTTGTGATCGGGAATACGGCTATTCAGCGCTTTCCCGATAGAGAAAGATCGGGCTGGACCAGGCGTTGAAACCGTCTTCCGTGGTGGCGCGGACCCAGAGGGGGTTATCGCCCTTTGGTTTGAGGGCAACGGTGACGGAGTCCCTGAGGTCGCGGCAGTCATTCCGGGGCGGCAGCCGGAATACCCTGATTTTCCGCTCCAGCCCACCGGCCTCAAGCACCGTGTCTTCCAGACCGATATCGTTCAGATCAAAACTGCCGGAAACATGGTTGGTCTCGATTTCCATCTGACCGGCGGCGCCGTCTTCGAGCCAGGCGTCGAAACCGCCGAAATTGCCCGTGGTCAGGGTATCCCAGGCCACCGTATGATCGTCCTCAAGCTTTGTCGGGCGTTCATGGTTCCATGCATTGATGGGTGATATCCGTGTAATCCGGCGGCCATGAAACCGGGCATGCCCGTTCCACAGGGTGCGGCGCCCGCGCCCCCGGTACTCGGCCCCC
>JAJFIE010000075.1 GCA_021775275.1 Rhodospirillales bacterium
ATGATGGGTATCGCCAGAATCATCGTTTCAGAGACCTACGCCCCTTATGAAATTTTTATGTCGTTGATGGTGATCTATCTGGTTCTGACATGGATTATTCAACGCTCTTTTGGCCTGTTCGAGAAACGCATGAGCCGTCATATCAACCCTTGAGGACACCATGATGACTTCCGAACCTATCATCGTATTGAAAGACGTGGATAAATTCTTCGGTGACTTTCAGGCCCTGAAAAAAATCAACCTGAGCGTCGCCAAAAGCGAACGCATCGTTGTGTGCGGGCCATCCGGCTCCGGAAAATCCACCATGATCCGGTGCATCAACCGGTTGGAAAAACACAATGCTGGACAAATCTTTGTCGATGGTCACGAACTGACAGATCAGGTTAGCGACATTGATGCCGTACGCCGTGAAGTCGGGATGGTGTTTCAGAACTTCAATCTGTTCCCCCACCTGAGCGTAATCGACAATCTGATGCTGGCCCCAAAGCTGGTTCGCCGGATCGCCAAAGCCGAAGCCCGCGAAAAAGCCATGAGCCTGCTTGAGCGTGTTCGTATTCCCGAGCAGGCGGACAAATATCCGAGTCAACTTTCCGGCGGACAGCAACAACGCGTCGCCATTGCACGCGCCCTTTGCATGAATCCGGAAGTCATGCTGTTTGATGAGCCTACGTCCGCACTGGACCCCGAAATGATCAACGAAGTGTTGGACGTCATGACCGATCTGGCACAAGGCGGCATGACCATGATCTGTGTTACTCACGAAATGGGGTTTGCCCGGTCCGTTGCGGATAGCGTGGTCTTCATGGACAACGGTGAAATCGTAGAAATGGCGCCGCCGGGTGAATTCTTCGAGAATCCGAAGAGTGATCGCACCAAGCTCTTCCTTAGCCAGATTCTGACGCACTGATCAAGGAGCAGGAAATGAACGACGCACAAATCTTAGCCTTCGCCGAAAGTGCTGAATGCATGGCGGCGGCGGCGGGAAATTATATTCGCGAAGCTGTAAAGAAGCCATTTTCGACTGAAATCAAGGGCGACGGCAGTCCGGTCACAGACGTAGACAAGGCGACGGAAGATTGCATTCGCGAGATTATTGCCGAGCGACATCCCGATCACGGCATTCTGGGCGAAGAGCGCGAACCGGTTTCTCCCGATGCTGAATTCGTCTGGATCATTGATCCCATCGACGGCACCCTGCCTTTCCTTGCCGGCATTCCCGTCTTTGGCACCCTGATTGCCCTCATGCAAGGCGACACGCCCCTGATCGGTATTATTGACATGCCTATGACCGGGGAACGTTGGATTGGCCGACACGGTATGGAAACCTTGCGCAATGGTGCGCCTATACGAACCCGCGCGTGCAGTGATTTGTCATCGGCATTGATGTCCACCAGCAATCCGGACTTCTATGAATCCGATACCGTTGGTGCGCTGGACAACATGAGGGCGGCAACAAAACTCGCCGTTTACGGTGGCAGTTGCATGTCCT
The DNA here is from genome assembly GCA_021775275.1 of Rhodospirillales bacterium. Classification (GTDB taxonomy): domain Bacteria; phylum Pseudomonadota; class Alphaproteobacteria; order Rhodospirillales; family Casp-alpha2; genus JAJFIE01. The sequence goes on from JAJFIE010000075.1 coordinate 1,490, forward strand.
ACGCCCAGATTGCCACGGGCCGTATCGATGTAGGCTTGGACGTCCAGTTTGATATTCACGACTACCTGCCCCTGGTGCCGGTTATTCAGGGGGCCGGTGGCGTCATTACAGACTGGAAGGGCAATCCATTGACCCGCGATTCCGGCGACCGGTTTGTCGCGTCCGGTGATCCCCGGGTCCATGAGCAGGTCCTGCGTGTAGTCGGTGGATAGTTTGCCTAATAAAGCCCACCGGTTCCAGTTGAAGGCGCGCCATTGCCTGCCGACTGCCCGGTAACCGTAAACCCGGGGGTGTAGCCCTCACCGGCCAGCAATTTTGATTCACCCGTCGGCACGGTTCCCGGTTTGAAGGCTTCCAGAATGACACCCTTTTCGCCGGGTTGTGCTGGTGCGCCGGTCGAACCATTGATCCGCACCAGTCGAATATCCGGTGGAATACGGAACGGAATGCCGGGCTTCCCTTCCAGCGCCGCCTGCATGAAATCGCGAAAAATTGGCGCAGTAACAGATGATCCCGTTTCGCGAAGCCCCAACCCGCGCGGGTTGTCAAAACCAACATAGACCCCCACGGCCAGATCAGGCGAGAAGCCGACAAACCATGTATCTACCTGTTTGTTGGTGGTGCCGGTTTTACCCGCCAGTGGTTTTCCAACGGCCCGGATGCGCCGTCCCGTGCCACGCTTGACGACGCCATCCAGCATGGAAACGATCTGATAGGCGCTGCCCGGATCAGCCAGTTTTTCCCGATTGTCCGGCACTTGAGGAACCGGCTGGCCGGTCCAGTAAGGCGCCAGGCATTGCGGGCATTCACGCACATCATGGCGAAACACGGTCAATCCGTTGCGGTCCTGAATTCGGTCAATGAACGTCGGTGTAATGCGCCGTCCACCGTTCACCAGCATGGCGTAGGCAGTGGTGATGCGGAGCAACGAGGTCTCACCCGACCCCAACGCCATGGCCAATTGTTCCGGCATTTCATCAACCAGCCCGAACCGTTCGGCGTATTCGGCAACCCGGTCCATGCCAACGGCCTGCGCCAGACGCACGGTCATCAGGTTGCGTGATTTCTCAATGCCGAGACGCATGGTGCTCGGCCCGTAAAATTTCTTCGTGTAGTTAGCCGGTCGCCATTTCGGCAGTCCCGGCCCCTGATCAATGACAAAAGGAGCATCCAGGATCAGGGTTGAAGGCGTATAGCCGGACTCAAGCGCCGCCAGATAAACGAACGGCTTGAACGCGGAACCCGGTTGCCGGAAAGCCTGTGTTACCCGGTTAAATACGCTACGCTCGTAACTGTACCCGCCAGACATGGCAAGGACGCGCCCTGTATGAGGATCAAGGGCGATCAGGCCACCCTCCACTGCCGGCAGTTGAGAGAGCGCGAACGTGCCGGACGGATAGGGGGCACCCACGGCGTCTTCTTCGCCCGGCGCATGGGTTGCGGGCAGGATGGAGACGATATCGCCGACGGCCAGCACATCACCCGGGCTTGTGATTTTCGGGCCGAGTTTTTCGTGTTTCTTCCACGCCCGCGCCCAGGTCAGTTCCGCCAGCGGAATACGTCCGGTATCGCCACCAGCCATGGCCACATCAACCCCGGCGTCATCGAGTTGAACCACAATGGCGGCTATCCGCCCTTCCATGCCCTTGGGTGGCTCAAAGTTATTGATCGCCTGATAGAGATTAGCGCCATCGGGCGTTTTTGCCAGCGGCCCGCGCCACCCGTGGCGCCGATCATAAATTTCCAGCCCCTGACGCAGAACACGGTCTGCCATGTCCTGTAAACGGGGATCAAGGGTGGTGCGAACCGACAACCCGCCCTTGTACAGTTTGTCCTCACCATAAAGATCCAGCAGCTCCCGGCGCACCTCCTCGGCGATATAATCGGCGCGAACAAACTGGGTTTCCTGGCGCTTTCTGATCACCAGGGACTCAGCGCGCGCCTGTTCGGCCTGATCGGGCGAGATAAAGCCCTCTTCCATCAAACGCCCAATCACCCAGTTTCGTCGGTCGATGGCTGCCTCACGACGTTTGATGGGGTGGTAGTTGTTGGGCGCTTTGGGAAGCGCCGCCAGAAAGGAGGCCTCGGCAATGGTCAATTCATCGAGGGATTTATCGAAGTAATTTAACGCCGCCGCCGCCACGCCGTAGGCCTGAAACCCCAGATATATCTCGTTCAGGTAAAGCTCCAGGATGCGTTCCTTGGAAATCGCGCGTTCAATGCGGAGCGCCAGAATGGCTTCCTTGACCTTGCGTTCCCACGAAACTTCGTTGGTCAACAGGAAATTCTTCGCCACCTGTTGGGTGATGGTTGACGCACCGACCAATCGACGGCCACGTCCGATATTTTTCAGATTGGTCACAATGGCGCGGGCAACGCCGGTCACATCAATGCCGGGGTGCTCGAAAAAATTCTTGTCCTCGGCGGCAATAAACGCCTGAACAACCAGCCCGGGCATGGCGTTAAGGGGCACGAATACCCGGCGTTCAATGGCGTATTCATTCAACAACCGCCCATCTCCGGCATGGATTCGGGTCATCACCAACGGATCGTAGTCCGCCAGTTGACGGTAATCCGGCAGCCCCTTACCGAACTGGTGGAACACATACAGCGTTCCAGCTGCGCCGGTAACGGCAACCGCGGATAACAGCAAAAAGATTGTAAACAGGATTCTGAACATGGTGGCGTAGCAGTGTGCGGTTAACCGGCTTTGGCGTCAAACATGACTTTTACGATGTTAGTCTGACGCGAATATGACCGCAAATTGCGGCGATACCGTGACATAATGGGAGGGGGTCAGTTGGTGCGGGCCTGCTGTAGTCCGGTAAAATAGCGATCGATCCCGGCCAGCATGGCCGTCGCGATTTTCTGCCGGTAAGCCTTGGAACGCAGATTCCGTTCATCCTTCGTATTCGACAGGAAACCCAGTTCCACCAGAACCGAAGGGATATCAGGCGCCTTCAATACGGCAAAACCAGCGAAGCGGTGTGTATTGCGCAACACCTTGCTGGATCGTTTGAGTTCACCCACCAAAACATTTGCAAATTTTGCAGATTCATTCATGGAATCCCGCCGCGCAAGATCGAGTAATATGAACGCAGTGAGTTCGTCTTTCTGGGCGTTGAGGTCGATACCAGCAACCAGATCAGCCTTGTTTTCCTTTTCCGCCAGACGGGCGGCTTCCTTATCGGAAGCCTTCTCCGATAAGGTATAGACTGACGATCCGCTGATCGTCTTGTCTTTGATGGAATCCGCATGAATCGAAATAAATAAATCTGCCCCTGCCTTGCGGGAACGCTTGACCCTGTCTCGAAGTGGAATGAAAACATCCCGGTCACGGGTCAGAACCACCTTGTAATGCCCGGATTGTTCCAGGGTTTTCTTGATCTGCCGCGCCATGGCGATGGTGATGTGTTTTTCGTACACACCGGAACCCCCAATGGTGCCCGGATCGGCGCCGCCATGACCCGGATCAATAACGACCACGCGCTTGCCGCCGGTAGTCGCAGCAAGCGGTTTCCGTGGCGCAGGCAACATGGTGGGTTGCGCTGTCGCCACCGGCGTAACCGGAACCGGGTCCGGCGCAGGAGCCAGCGCCGCCAATTCAGAATAATTTGACGGTGACGCAGTGGGCAAGGATTCGGCCACATACCCCTGCTCTGTCGCCGACACCGAAATCGTGCGGTTCAGTCCGGCAACAAACGTTCCCTCATCCGAAGACACCATATCCAGAACGAACCGCCTGCCCCCTGTATCCCCGTCGGTCAGGAAAAATGCCGCCTTCACTGCAACGGGGCGCGCGGTCTCCAGAACCACGCGGGATTGCCCTGCCTGATAGAGACCATAGCGCATGGCCCTGAACAATCCGGTCTGGGTGGGCAGAGGCTTCGCCGGCAAGCGCCAGCCAACCTCCGGCATGTCGAGCACCACGCGGTAGGGCGCATTCAGCATGAACAATCGCACCCTCACAGCCTTGGAAAGATCCAGAACGAACCGGGTACGCGTGCCGTCAAAACCGACACGGATATCCGTAACCACTGTTTCGGCGGCACGAGGCGCACGCTGCGGTATTACCAGCGCGGCCAGCAGCAGGCAGGCAACGATCCAAAACCTGCCGAAACCCCGTCGTGTCATTTCATTGCCCCAACGTTTCGCCACGATATGTTGTGTGGCGCATTTGCTTACAGCATACATATACCGCCCCGAGGCAGGCATCTTCAATATTCATGTTTGACCACGGCCCGCACATCATGCACCGCCCATTATATTTTGGCCAAAACAATATGGTGATTGTGGAACAGAATTACTGAGGTTATGTTAACAGCGAAGCGGTCTGGAACTGATCGCGCCTGTTTGAGGGCACGATTCGTTCGTTTTACAACGCTTCCACAAGTTTATTCGTGACGGATAGTCCGTCCCAACCTCTGTCGTCCCGACGCTCAAGGGCAACCGCTCCGCAGCAATTTATCGGGCAACAAGGTATTCAAATGCCGGTTGTAAATATGCGCAAACAGATTTCAAAGCCCACGGCGGCAATGCCAATCCGTGCGCTTTCTGTCGTTCGCGCCACCGGCCCAATCGAAATATCGTCTCCCGCTCATGGTGCGCATGCCGCACGATCAACGGGGGAGAACCGGAGTTCTAATTTTAATGTCAACCAAGAGAATGCTAATCGATGCGACGCATGCGGAAGAGACGCGCGTCGTAATCGTCGACGGAACACGTCTCGAAGATTTTGATGTAGAGGTCGAATCCAGAAGACAGTTAAAAGGAAACATCTATCTGGCCAAAGTGACGCGGGTTGAACCCTCGCTTCAGGCCGCATTCGTCGATTTCGGTGGAAATCGGCACGGTTTCCTCGCTTTCAATGAAATTCATCCTGATTATTACCAGATTCCTGTGGCCGACCGTGAGGCTCTGATCGCCGAGCAGCGCGCGGCGGAAGCCGAGGCCGAGGAAAATGACAGTGCCGGAGACGAGGATTCAGACGAGGCCTCTGTCCAGAATGTTGGTGGCGATGATACCGAAGAGGTTGAAATCCGCCGTCCGGCCAACATGCGCCGCCAATACAAGATTCAGGAGGTCATCAAGCGGCGTCAAATCCTGCTGGTGCAGGTCGTCAAGGAAGAACGCGGCAACAAGGGCGCTGCGCTCACGACCTATATTTCACTGCCCGGTCGCTATTGCGTCCTGATGCCCAATACGGCGCGGGGTGGTGGCATTTCGCGCAAGATTTCGAACAGTGCCGACCGCCGCAAGCTGAAGTCGATACTTAACGAGTTCAATATTCCCCCGGGCGTCGCTGTTATCGTGCGAACCGCTGGGTCGAAACGCACCAAGGCGGAGATCAAGCGGGATTATGACTACCTGATGCGGTTGTGGAATCAGGTGCGTGAGACCACACTCGAATCCATTGCGCCCTGTCTCGTTCACGAGGAAGGCAACCTCATCAAACGGGCCATTCGTGATCTCTACTCCAAAGATGTCGAAGACGTCATTGTGGAAGGTAATGAGGCTTATCGCGTTGCCAAGGATTTCATGAAACTGCTGATCCCGAGTCACTCAAAACGGGTGCAGCCCTATAAGGATGCGACGGTACCCCTGCTCCACCGCTATCAGGTGGAAAGCCAGCTCGACGCCATGCACGACCCGGTTGTCACGCTCAAATCCGGCGGATATATCGTGTTGTCGCAGACTGAAGCCCTCGTCGCCATTGACGTCAACTCGGGCAAGGCTACACGGGAACGCAATATCGAAGAAACTGCCTTGCAGACGAATATGGAGGCCGCCGAAGAGGTGGCGCGCCAGCTTCGTTTGCGTGACCTCGCCGGGCTTGTCGTCATCGATTTTATCGATATGGAAATCCACCGCAATCAGATCAAGGTGGAACGCCAGTTGAAGGAAGGCATGAAGAATGATCGCGCCCGCATCCAGATGGGGCGGATCAGTCCATTCGGCCTGCTCGAATTATCGCGTCAGCGCCTGCGCCCCAGCATCATGGAAAGCAGCACCGGACCTTGCCCGCATTGCGGTGGCACCGGCGCCCTACGTTCCGTCGAATCAGCTGCCCTGAGTGTGATCCGCGCCATTGAAGAAGAAGGCATGAGAGGACGGTCCACGTCCATTACGGTCCATGTGGCGACCGCTATTGCGCTCTATATTCTTAATCAGAAACGCGCTGCCCTGGCGGAAATTGAGGCCCGGTACGGGTTTTCAGTCATGCTGGCCAGTGACGATTCGCTTATTGCGCCGGATATCCGGATTGACCGGGTCAAGGGAATACCCGTCGGTGGCGAACGCGTCGTTGAACTATATGAAGAAGATGATGACGAAGACGATAAAGTCGACAGTAAATCCGGTGACAATGCGGGTGACAGGGATGACGACGCACCCAAAAAACGTCGCCGCCGTCGTCCACGCCGGCGCGGGCGGCGCAACGAAGAAGACAATGGGTCTGGCAGCGAGCCTGACGGCAACGCAGATACCGATGATGCCTCGGATAATGGTGAGGCCACGGTCGCAACGTCACGTGGCGGGGATGGCGCCGATGAGGATGCCCCGCCCAAGAAACGGCGTCGGGGGCGTCGGGGTGGCCGCAAAAGGTCCCGCAACCGCGACGATGAAACCGTCGAGGCCGTGGCGTCTGAACCTGCCAGTGACGTTGTGGAGGCGAGTGCCGATGAACCTGTGGATGATACCGGTGACACGTCAGGCGCCAGCGACGCTGTCGACGAGAAACCGAAGCGCGCACCGCGCCGGCGTAGCGCCAAGGCGGAATCCAAGACTGACGTAACAGCCGGGGATGTGGTGTCCGATAATTCTCCTGACAGCACCCCCGGGGATTCTGTTTCTGAAGATTCTGTTTCCGGGGATTCTTCTGACGCGGTGAAGAAAGTCGAAAAACCGAAACGTGCCAGTCGCGCACGGAAGAAAAAACCGGATGAGGGTTTGGAAGCTCCGGGTGACGATGCACCAACGTCTGCGACAATTGTTGAAATACCAATTGCGGCGCCTGAATCAGCCCCCAAAAACGATGGCCCTGAATCGCCTGAAACAGATTCAGAATCGGCAAAGACCAATACGATTGTGGTTGGCGCCGGTGATGATGACAAAAAAGCCAAACCAACGAGCCGTGGAGGCTGGTGGCGACGCTCCTGAGCTAGCAGGCTGCTGAAAAAGTCCTCGCCTTGAGTATTTTTACGTGATTCCCTGTTGTCGTAGAACAAGGGGTGCGGGCATGCGCGGTCAGGATCAAGCGAG